>DAHVFK010000003.1 GCA_027317055.1 Betaproteobacteria bacterium
GTCGTAGTGTTTGTAGCGCGCCATCGTGTCGCCCTCGCTAAGCGGCATTCTTATGTCCGCTTGCTCAGATGGAGCGCATTTCTCCTCTGAAGTTCCGAGGGAAAGGGACTTTTTCTACAGCGTCAACGCAAGCGCGTTCTACCGAGGCCAAGCGGAGGGCGGATCTCGAAGGGTTCGGTCTTGAATTAGCCCACCGCGTATCGGGATTTGGGGGTGCGTCGGTGGACGAGTGAGGCACGTCTACCTCGTCGATCAGCGGCATTGTGGCCAGCGTAGGACGCCGCGTCAACGGACTCCGGTTTATTTCGCCACTTGCCGCTCGTGCAGTTCGGCTTGCCTCTTGCATTCGATGCACAGCGCCGCTGTCGGCCTCGCCTCCAAGCGCTTCAGGCCAATTTCCATGCCGCAGGCCTTGCAGTAACCGTAATCGCCCGCTTCAATTTGGGCGATGGTTGTCTCAATCCTCTTGATGAGCTTCCTCTCGCGGTCGCTGTTGCGCAGCTCGACGCCGAAGTCTGCTTCCTGGCTCGCACGGTCATTGGGGTCAGCAAAGACCGTCGCGTCTTCCTGCATGGTGTGGACCGTGCGGTCGATTTCCCGCGACAGCTCGTCCTTCAGGGTTTCGAGGATCCTCTTGAAGTGGCCCCGTTGCATGGGGCTCATATATCTCTCGCCCTTCTTCGGTAGATATGGCGGGAACGTCTTGTGCAGTGAGTCCATTGCGCAGTCTCCGCGTCGCAGCGATACCGGCAGCCTGACGCTAGAAATCGATCGGACGACCCAACGTATTCTACGCCGTCGGCTAGGCAGATTCGATTCGAGGTCTCGTAGCGATAGTCGGGAGAGTGGCCAGAAAGGAGCTTGACGCCCGATGGGTCGGCAGAGCCGCTTTCGCTACTGTAGCTTGATCGCGACAGGCTTTGCGATGAGACTGACGAAAGCGCTCGGACGGGGGCGGCAAAAAGCGCGGCTGCTCGAAGGGCTCGACTTACTTAGCGCGTCATATCCGGGAAGCGCCGTAGCACATCGGCAAATACAAAGCCGTCGCGCTCGACAATTTCACCTACGACGACCCCGACGGGGCGGCGGAACATCGGACCGTCGCAAGCGAAGGTATGGAATTCCCCGTACTCGCCGCAGGGATCAATGCCTTCGGGCATCGCATCGATGAAGTCGCGATCGAAAAGCCGACCCGCCCACGCGCGCGGCGCCTGCCTGGGGTCGACGCAAGTGATATACGCGCGCAGACCGCCTGCCACCATCTCCTGCGCAAGTGCCCGCGTCGGTAGCCTCCAAAGCGGAAAGAGCGGCTCAATGCCCGTTCCCGCAAGCTTCTCCTCGCGATAACGGCGAATGTCCTCCAGGAACAGGTCACCGAACGCGAAGTGCGTGATGCCGCGACCATTAGCCTCCTCGACGAACGCTCCCATTGCTGCTTCGTAGGTTTCGTTGGGGCACGGATAGGGAATGGGAATGGTGAAAAGCGGCAAGCCAATGCTCGCGGCCTGCGCATCGAGAAGCGTGCGCCGCACCCCGTGCATGGCGACACGGTCAAATTCGCGATTGACTGTAGTGAACAAGCCCGCCAACTCAACTTCCGGATCGCTACCCAGGCGTTGCAGCGCCCAGGCGCTATCTTTGCCGCTGCTCCAGGAGAGCATCACGCGTTTGGTCATACGGCTCTTGTCGCCGTTTTCGGATGAGCCGGACTTGGCCGGGTATCGGTATGCTCAATTTCACCTTAAGGCCACCCCATTCTCGCACTACATTGATCTGCGCTGTTTGGAATTGCCCCGCGTTCCCGGACACAACGCAAAGCTTTTCCAAGCGTTTTCGAACTGATCCGGGCTCACCTGGCCGGGTGTCCCGTACTACGATCTGCACGCGATGCATGGCGCGCCAAGGCTGCCGGCAACCTACCTAACGATGTTCTGCTTCGCGCTCGTGCTGTCGCTCTGGCGGGCGCCGATGGACCTGCGCCGCGATGCGCTGGCGCAGGCGTGCGAGATGGCGCGACAGGAAATGCTGGAGTGGCTGCGGACTGGGCAGTGCCGATAGGCAGTTATGGGCGGAATCAGGGTCCACAGATCGACAATCGAGCGGAACACCGAAATCGAACGGCCTCAATCTCGTGGTGCGTCGCATAGCAAGGCACCGCTGTTGTGCACCTTAACTGTCCAATTGGGGGGCACGACGGTCGTGCCGCCCGCTTCTTCCACAATGGCAGGACCGTTGAAAGAGAATTCTGGTTGCAGGGCGTCCCGAATATACACAGGGCAGTCAATCCAGCTCCCGAACCAGACGGAGCGCCGCTCGATCAGCGGACGGCGATCTTGCGTAGGGTTATATCGGACTTCGGGCTTATCAACGTGCCCAAACGAGACTAGACGGATATTGACGATCTCCATGTCATGGTCCGTTGACGCGTAGCCGAAGGTCTCCTCGTGCCGTGCGTGAAACGCCTCGCGAAGCGGGCTCCAATCTGCGTCGTCGGAATCCCATTCGATCGGAATTGAAAATGACTGTCCGACGTAGCGCATGTCCAGGGAATAGAGGTGGCTGTGGCGCTCCACTGGAACGCCGTCATTCAGCAATAACCTCTCCGCAGATTGGCGCAAACCGGCGGCGCGCCGCTTTAGCTCGTCCATTGCGAGGACGCTCAATCTTCCGCCCGAGGCGAGAACAGTGTCACGGCGAATATCCGCAAGCATCTGGCCAAGAGCGCAAAGATGTCCGGGCAGGCGAGGGATCATCACTCTCGCGATGCCGAGCTCCTCGGCTACGCTGAAGATGTGCATCGGCCCCGCGCCCCCAAAACCGACGAGCACGAATTCTTGAGGGTCGAAGCCACGGTGAACGGAGACTTCCCTCACCGCTCCCGCCATCTTCGCTACCGCGATCTTCAGCGCTCCGTCAGCGACCGCAACGATATCCTGAGTCTTCAATTCATCCGCCAGCCTGCGGAACGCACTCTGCGCGAGAGTCTTGTCGAGCTTCAATCCACCGCTGATCGCACGTTCGGTAGGCAATCGGCCGAGAATGAGATTGGCATCCGAGATGGTCGGTTCCTTGCCGCCACGGCAATAGCATGCCGGGCCTGGCACTGCTCCCGCGCTCTGCGGCCCGATCTGCAGCGTCCCGTCCGGCCCGATCCAGATAATCGATCCGCCTCCGGCTCCGATTGCGTGGATGTCGAGCTGCGGAGTCTGAAGCGGATAAGCGTCAATCTGGTTGTCGTAGGACATGCGGGGTTTGAGTGCATGCACGAGAGCGACGTCCGTACTGGTGCCGCCCATGTCAAAGGTAATGATGTGGGAGAGCCCGGCAAGCTCGGCAACGCGGATCGCTCCGCTCACACCGCCCACGGGGCCTGACAGAAATGTTCCCGCGACGCGCTGTGAGGCTTCCTGGAGCGTCATCGCACCGCCGTTGGAGCCCATGATGTTCACGGGCGCAGCGACCCCGCGGCCCTTCAGTTCGGCCGCCAACGTGTCGAGGTAGTCGACCATCATTGGTGTGAGATACGCGTTCAGGACGCACGTAGAGGTGCGCTCGAACTCTCCGCGCTCCGGAACCAGCGCCGCCGATTGCGAAATTGCCGCTTCTGGCATGAGTTTGCGCAATTCCGCCGCAACTGCGGACTCGTTGGTGTTGTTCATGAAGCTATTGATGAACGATATTGCGACAGAGCGTACGCCCCGGCGACGAAACGCCTCGACGACGGGTACAAGTTCCGCAGGGTCGACATTTCGCTGAATGCCGCCTGTCGCGGTGGTTCGTTCCGTCACTTCCAGGCGCAAATCGCGCGGCACGATCGGTGCCGGACGCTTCCACATTATTTCAAACAGACCACCTATCAGCCGCCGTCCCTTGCCAATTTCAAGTACGTCGCGAAACCCGAGAGTGGTGACCAATCCCGTGGGCGCGCCTTTGCGCTCGAGCAGGGCATTGGTCGCGATTGTGGTGCCGTGCACAAAGGCCCGGATCGAAGCCGGGGCGATCCCTAGCGCCGCCAGCGCATCCAGCACGCCGCGCCATTGCTGGCCGGGGATCGAAGGCACCTTTGCGGCAAGAAGCTGTCCGTTATCTGAGCTGTAGGCGAGTACGTCCGTGAAGGTGCCGCCGACATCGATTCCGACAAGATAGGAAGGGGGGTGAATTGCCATGGTTCCCGCGCTCCCTATTCGGGGTAAATGGAGACGGCCCGGATCTCCGCCATATGGCCGGGCTTGGCATTCAATACCGCCAGGCCTTGCGGACCGATCTGAACCGCAGTCCCTTCCGCTCGCAGCGAGACCCAGCCACGCAAGGCCGCGGCGGACGTCGGCGTGACCAGCTCGATCAACGAATTCTCCTGCACCCCCAGCCGCTCGGCGATCTCCGGAGGCACACCTATGCGTCGACGCGGCCCATCGTATTCGTCGCGTTCTGCCCTTTGCAGCAAGACCCTGGTGCGGCCCTTCAGCAGACGCTCACGCTCGGCTCCCGTCCTCTTCTCATCGGGCCGCCCACTGTCGTCGAGAACAACTCCGAAGCGTTGCTGGGCTTGCATGCCGCTCAGGTACCCCAGGGCGACGTCGGCTGCGACTCGAGCTGGGTCGCGCCCCAGCGGGTCTCCGTAGCCTCCGCCACCAGCGGTCTCAACGCGGACAATGTCTCCGCGCCGCAGCTCAAATCCGCCGACCTTTCCAGGAATGGGGGAGGGCTCGATAACCGATCCATCGCGTAGGACGACGAACCGATTCGCGGCGCCGCTCATGGCAGTGGCCGTGCCGAAAGGCGGAATTACGCACTTGTCGGCGAGCACGGAAAGACTCGCGCTCTCGCCCAGAATGCGCAGGTCGCGTCGAATTCCGCAACCGCCGCGGAACTCTCCGTCGCCGAATGATCCATCTCGAATTCCGTACTGAACGATCTGAACTGGACACTGTGCTTCCACGACTTCGATGGCCCACACGGCGTTGAAGTCGCCTTCCGAATAGGCTCGTACGCCATGGTTGCCGTCAAAGCCAAGCGTCGCCCCGGTTCCACCAGCAGGATATTCGTACATCAGAAAGAGATTTCCGTCCTCGCGCTCGCCTGAAAGGTACACATGGTTTGCGCCGCCTTTCAGGTCGCCAACTCGCTTATCGGGCAGGGCTTGTCCAAGCGCGGACACCACAAGGGAAGAAAGCAGGGCCCTGCATTCCACCATCCCGCCGCACGGGGAAGGCAGGGTCGCGTTCAGAAAGCTTCCGACGGGATTGACGATGTCCAAGGGCTTGAATGAACCATGATTTACCGGTGTATGCGGGTCGAGGAACGCCTTGACCATTGTTGCGACTGCGTTGAATGCCATCGCGGGGCCAACATTGATAGGACCCATTGTCTGTGGAGACGATCCGGTGAAGTCGGCTGTCAGGCGATCGCCCGCAACCGTCATCTTCAGGCGACCCACCAGAGGTTCCGGAGTGTGACCGTTGCTGTCCATGTAACCCTCGGCGTAATAGACACCGTCGGGCACCTCGGAAATGCGCTGTCGCATGACGCGCTCTGCGCGATCGATGAGCTCAGCGATGCCCTCCAGCAGTGTCCCTCCGCCGAAGCGCTTGAACAGTCTCTGCAAGTGCTCGGCCGCCTTGCGCGAGGTGCCAAGCATCGTATTGAAATCGCCTCGGCGCTCATACGGAATTCGCATGTTTGCAAAGAGCAGATCGAGAAATGCATCGTTCATCCGACCGCCTTCACAAATGCGCGTCGGCACGATGCGCAGCCCCTCTTGGTAGATTTCTCGCACGCGGCCGGAGAGACTTCCCGGCGTCATGCCTCCGACGTCACCCCAATGGCACCTTGCTGCCGTAAAGAGCGCCCGTCGCCCTTCGTGGAATACGGGATAGAGCATGAGTACGTCATTGAGATGCGTGCCGCCGGTATAAGGATCGTTGTGAAGAAAGATGTCACCTTCCTTGATGTCGTCGCCAAAGCGGCGCACTACTTCTGCGGTCGAGTATGGGACAGCGAATATGTGAATGGGGTTGTCGTCAAGACTCTGCGCAACCAGCCGACCGTCTCCGGCTACCAGGCCGCAGGAAAAGTCGTGACCCTCGTAGATGATCGACGAATACGAACTGTGAATGACGTTCGCACGCATCTCGTTGACGACTGCCACCAGAGATTCGCGGATGAGCTCCAGGCGTCCGAGTTCGTTCATCGCTTAATGCCTAATTCCGAGGTTTTGAGCGTGCGCGCGGAACCTGCCTCACAAGCAGTTCACTTTGCCGGCAGCAACCAAGTCCGTGACAGCCCCCCGAAACGCGTGCAGTGTCGGCGCAATGTCTGCGTCCGTGTGCGCGAGGGATGTGACACCTCCGGTGTAGGACATAAAGTCGACACCGCGCTTTCGCAGGCCGCATGTGTAGATATCGAGGGCGTCGCGCTTCATGGAGCGAATGGCCGCCGGGTCCACCTGGTCGATGCTGCAACGTCTCGCACCATTTCCGAAGTAGACATGGAAGGTGGATGACTCGCCGTACACGAGGGCGTCGACCGTGAGCTCGTCCAACACCGCTTGCATGCCGGTGCGCAGTTGGGCGGCAATGCGATCTGCCTGCCGGTGCGGTTCGCCGGTTCGAATGACCTTAAGAGCAGCCACTGCAGCCGCCGATACGATCGGACTCGCATTGAAGGTACCGCGGTGAATGATGGGCGGCTTGAAGCCCTCGACTTCGAGCGTCGGGTCAAGCAATCGCATGACGTCGGCGCACCCGCCAACGGCGCCTCCGGGCATCCCGCCGGCGACGATCTTTGCCATCGTCGTGATGTCGGGTTTGATTCCGGCCAGGGTCTGCCTGCCGCCAGGGCTCCACCTAAACCCTGTAATTACTTCGTCCAGGATGAAAACGCACCCGTAGCTGTCGCAAAGCGTGCGCAGATCGCGCAGAAACTGCTCGGAGACCGGCACGCTGCCCCAGTTTGCGCCTGAGGCTTCGCAGATTACTGCGCCAATCCCCGGGTCGATTCGAAGCGCATCTTCGACATGCTGTGCGTCTGCCCGACACACCACCATCGTTTCTTGTATGCGATCAGGGACGCCCAGCGATGGAATCCTGTCGTAGGGCGCCTTCATGCCTTGCAGGACGTAGTCATGCCAGCCATGGAACTGCCCTTCGAATCGCAGAACCTTGGGTCGTTTCGAATAAGCTCTTGCGACCCGAAGGGCGAGCATTGTCGCCTCTGTGCCGGATGCCACAAAGCGGACGCGCTCGGCCGAGGGGATCAGCTCCTGCACGAGCTCGGCCCACTCGATTTCCAGCGGATGGACCGTGGCGAAGAACGTGCCCTCGCTCGCATGCGAGACAAGCGCTGCCACGACATCCGGGTGCGAGTGCCCGAGCATCATGGCCGCGCTGCCCATTGCGTAATCGATGTATTCGCGGCCTTCAACATCCCACTTCCGGGCGCCGCGCGCGCGATGAAAGTATGTCGGAAACGGGGGCAGAAATCGACCGTCGTGCGAAACCCCGCCCGGCATCGAGCGCTGTGCCCGCTCCCAGAGTTGCTTTGACGACAGGCCTCTCGTATCGATGCTTGCACTCATGCAGGATCTCCCCTATAAACGGCGCGACAGGCGACATTATGCAGAAATGTCGACATTCAGGCAGACTGCCATAAGCTGCCGCGATCGGCAATCTCCGAAGCGAAATCGATAAAGGACAGGACATGGATCTTCAATTGCGTGGAAAGGTCGCCGTGGTCACCGGAGCGAGCGCCGGCATCGGGTTTGGCACCGCGCGAGTACTCGCGCAGGAAGGGGCGCAGACAGTGCTTGTCGCTCGGCGCAAGGAACGCCTCGAGAAGCTTGCTCGGGAAATATCTCAATCAGGCGGCGCTACCCCGTTGGTCGTCTCAGCAGATCTGCGGGACAGGGAGGCGCCGCGCCAGGTGGCGACGGAAGTTCTGGGCAAGTTGGGGCATGCCGACATACTGGTGAACAATGCCGGCGGTTCCCGGCCTTTGGCGATCGACGCCGATGATCATCTGTGGGACGAAGCGCTGAGCGTCAACTTCACTGCCGTCCGAAAGATGGCGCAGGCATTTTTGCCGGCCATGCGCGAGCGACGCTGGGGCCGCATCATCAACATTACCGGATCGCTGGAGCCGAGAGGCGTCAACGGCGCAAATGTTGCCAAGGCGGGGGTCCACGTATGGGCGAAGGGCCTGTCCTGTGACATTGCGAAGGATGGCATCACGGTGAACTGCATCGGCCCGGGACGCATCCATAGCGAGCAAATCGACGAGCGGCTGCATCCGACGCCGGAGAGTCAGGCCGCGTATGCGGCTGCAAACATCCCGATGGGGTATTTCGGCGACGTAGAGGATATCGCTTACCTCATAGCCTTCCTGTCCTCCGAGAAGGCACGCTACATCACGGGTCAGCGCCTGTACGTTGACGGGGGAATGCACAGGGCCATCTGATCTCTCTCAGATCGGTCCTTTGGCATCGAGCACAGGTCGCCCTTCTCGCAGTGACGCGATCCCAGTCACGGCCAGCGCCGCGAAAATCAGCATGATTCCAGACCACTCGATCGTGCCGAGCCTCTCGTGGAGCTCCATGGCGCCGGCAAGCAATCCGACGCCGGGTACGACCATCGTTCCCAGGCTCGCCACGCCGGCCTCCAGTTGCCCCAGAATCCAGAACCAGAGCACCCAGGAAAGCGCGCTCACGACGAGAGCATTGAATGCAAGGGCGAACACCACATAAGGCGTCCATATCCAGGGCCGGCCGGGAAATGCCCACATCAAGGCAAGCATGGCGACGCCGGCTACGAACATCTGCCAGGCGCTGAGTGCGAGCGTGTCCACGTGATGTCGAACCTGCAATCGCTTTGTGATCACGACGCCGGCAGCCCAGGTGACGCCTGATGCGAGCGCCAGGAGCTCGGAGAGGCCAGGGCGAGCACTTGGATTGAAAAGAAGCACCAGGCCCGCCAAGGCAACGAAGATCGCGAGCCAATGAGCCTTTCGAGGGCGTTCCCCGAGAATCGGCCAGGCGAAGACTGTTACGAAGAAAGGCATTGCGTACGAGAGCACCGCGGTCTTGCCCGCCGCACCGAATTTAAGGGCGAACAGCATCAGCGCAAACGTGGCTGCCGTATGCACCAGTCCGATCGCGGTCACTTGGGGCCAGTGGCCGATGCGCATAGGGCGGCGCAGCGCAGCGAGCAACGCGAAGAGACAGGCGGCTGCGATGAGCAACCGCACAGCCAGAAACGGAAATGGCGCCACGTACTGCAGGGCGCGCTTCATTACGACCCAGTTGTACCCCCAGACGAGCGCCACGAGCACAAGCGCGGACGTCGCCGCACGGGGAATCCGCATGTGCGAGGGGTCAGTTCTTCGTCGGCGCGGGCGGCGAGCGCCTCGCGCGCGTCGTCGCAGCGTGCTCGTCGCGCTCTCGGCGCTCCAATTCGGCGAGCGCCGCGACCTGATTTTGTGTCGAGAGGCGGCGGTGAATGGTCTCGGCCAACGCGGCGTCTCGTGCCGCGATCGCCCTAAGCAGGCGGCCCCAGTGCAAGAGCGACTGCGCGCGTCGCTGAGGCCGGATAAGTCCGAGGCGAGCGTATCTTCCGATACGCAGGGCAAAGTCCGCGATGTATTCCGCAAGCTGCTGATTGCCACACAATCGCGTCAGTTCGGCCACCATTTCCGCGCTGGCCCTTGCGTACGCGCTGGCATTGCCCTTTGCGGCCCGAAGCTTGTCGTATCCCGCGTAGAGCCTGCGCTTGACGTCAGGGGAGTAGTTGAGCGCAACCCGGCGGGAGACGAGCCCGAGCAGGACGGCGCGCATCTCGAACAAGTCCTCGAGCTCCCGACTGGAGAGCTTCGTAACCTGCGCGCCCCGCTGCGGGATGATCGATACGAGGCTGCGAAGCTCAAGTATGCGCAGGGCTTCCCTTATCGTCGCACGACTGACCTGGAAGTCCTTCGCCAACGCGACCTCCTTCAGTCGCTCGCCCGGACGCAACTTCTCCTCAATGATCAAGACGCCGATGCGCTCCGCGATCTGCAGGGGAAGTGTCGGCATCAGCGACGACGCCATCAGAGTTTTTTCCATGGACCCTATTGTAGAGCGTGACGGAGGCTTTGCCCGGATGTCGACATTATGGCAGTATGGTCGCAAAGCAGGTTCTCGGATCCGAGGAGGAGAAGCAGATGGCCAGCATGTCAGGCGGGAAAGCCGTTGTCGAATCGCTTCGAGCCGAAGGTGTGAGGCATGTCTTCGGTCTCATAGGATCGGCCGGAATGGAGATATTCGACGCGCTATACGACGCTCGCGACATTCGGTTCATTGGGGTTCGCGATGAGCGCACTGGGACTCATATGGCCGACGCGTATGCGCGAGCCTCCGGTCGTGCGGGGGTGATCATTGCGGGACAGAACGGGCCTGGCGCGACAAACCTAGTTACAGGTCTGGCGCAGGCCTACGCGGCATTTTCGCCCGTCGTAGCTCTAGCCGGTTCGTTGTCCACTGGACACATCTATCGCGACGCATTTCAGGAGGTAGATCAGCAGGCGCTGTTTCGACCGATAACCAAAAAGACCTGGACCGCCACGCAAGCGGTACGACTGCCGGAGATGGTGCGCGAGGCTTTTCGCACCGCGCTTACTCCGCGCTGCGGACCTGTCGCGCTAAACCTCCCTCGGGACCTTCTCGCCGAGACAGTCGAGATCGGTGAAATCCTTGCTCCGGCAGGCCGCGGCACCATGGGACGCCCTGCCGGTGACTGGGAATTGGTCGAGCGTGCAGCGCGGCTGCTCGGCGGGGCCAAGAGGCCGCTCATCATTGCAGGCGGCGGGATCAAGAACGGTCGATACCATTCCGAGCTGTTGGCGCTGGCGGAAGTGCTGCAGGCACCAGTCGCTCTGTCCCCCGGACATGGCGACGCACTGCCGTGCGCCCATCGCCTCTACGCAGGCCAGGTCGGTCCGCGGGGCAACGTTGTTGCGTCGAACCTCGCCCGCGAAGCCGACGTCATTCTCGCGATCGGGACTCGGCTTGGCTTCAATACCACCTTCTATTCCTGGGACAACCTGAGTCGATCGGCAAAGATCATTCAAGTCGACGTCGAGCCGACCGCCCTGGGGCGCTTCTTTCCGATCGAGCTTGGCATCGAGGGGGACGCCGGCCGGGTGGCAGTCGCGCTGACGCGGGCGCTGTCAGGTCACAAGGCGAGCGATGCCATCGAATGGACCAAGGCATTCGCGGCAAAGCGTGCAGCACTCCTGGCGGAACGTGACTCGCAGGCGGCGAAGGGGGGTAATCCGATTCAACCCGCTGCGCTCTTTGGGGCGCTGCGTGCCGCGCTTCCCGAAGACACGATGTTTACCGTGGACGCGGGAACCCTTTGCCTTCAGGCAACAGACCAGATGCTTTACCGCCAGCCGCCCGCCCTTTTCTCTCCGCTTGACTTCGGTCTGGTCGGCTTCTCTTACGCCGCGGGACTCGGTGTGAAGCTCGCATGCCCGGAACGCACGGTCGTCAGCTTGATGGGTGACGGCGGATTCGGCATGACGCTCGGCGAGATGGGGACTGCGGTGTCGAACGGGATCAACACGGTCTGCATCGTGCTGAACAACGGATGCTGGGGCGCCGAGAAGGCCTATCAGAAGGACTTCTTCGGCGAACGCTACATCGGAGCGGACGTTCCCAATCCCCCTTACGACAAGGTAGCCGAGCTGTACGGCGCGAAAGGCTATCGGGTCGAGCGGGTCGAGCAGATCGGGACCGCGGTGCGCGCGGCGGTTGAATGCGGCAAGCCCGCCGTCGTGGACATCCAGGTGGATCCCGCGGCCCTCTACAGCTTTCGACGCGATTCGTTCAAGCACCGCGACAAGTCGGCCAAATGAGCGGTGCGGCCTTCGATTACGTGGTCGTTGGCGCCGGGTCCGCCGGCGCCGCCCTCGCCGCTCGCTTGACCGAGGGTGGTCAATACCGAGTCCTGCTGATGGAGGCGGGGGGAGAGGATCGCAATATCTGGATTCATGTTCCGCTTGGTGTCGGCAAGCTGCTGACCAACAAACAGTACGCGTGGCCCTTCGAGACGGAGCCTCAATCGTCGATGCACGGCCAGAAGATCTATTGGCCGCGGGGAAAGGTGCTCGGAGGGTCCAGCGCGCTAAACGGCATGGCCTACGTCTGGGGCGACCCGGCCGAGTACGACAAATGGCGCGTCAACGGTTGCCGGGGGTGGGGCTTCTCCGACGTGCTCCCGTACTTTCAGCGAATGGAGGCGAATCTTTACAGCGATCTGGGAAAGCGGGGGCGCGAGGGGCCCATGCGCATTACCGACCGCGGTGTGCGCGACCCCGATCCCCTGTCGGATGCCTTCATTCGCGCCTGCGAGGAGTCGGGCATCAACCGGACGCGCGATTACAACGTCGCGTCGTACGAGGGCGTGCGTTATCTGGAGCAAACGGCGTTCAAGGGGCGCAGGTGGACCACCGTGACTGGGTACCTTAAGGCGGCGCGCCGGCGGCCGAATCTGGTCGTCGAAACGCACGCACAAGCCTGTCGCGTGATCTTCGAAGGCAAGCGCGCCGTGGGTGTGGAATACGTCAAGCATGGCGACAAGCGGACCGTGCGCACGGCGCGTGAAGTCCTGATCTGCGCCGGGGCCATTCAATCGCCGCAACTGCTGGAGCTGTCTGGGATAGGAGACGCGGAGCGTCTGCAGCGGCTCGGAATCCACGTTGTCGCCCACAGCCCCGGCGTCGGCGAGAACATGTGCGATCACCTTCAAGTGCGCTGCACGTACCAGACCACACTCGCGATCACGATCAACGATGTCATGCGCAGCGCCTGGCACCGTATGCGCGTCGGGCTGCAGTACATCGTTTCGCGCAAGGGACTATTGGCGGGGACCTCGTCCACCGCTCATGCGATTACGCGCACAGGCCCGTCGCAACCGCATCCGGATGTCATGGTGCGTATCTATCACATCAGCGGGAAGGATCGGTACTCGCGCTCGCCAGGCCAGGGGATCGACCCCTTCTCGGGCTTCTCGATCGGGGGATTCAAGCTCTATCCCGAATCGCGCGGCTCCATCCACATCACTTCGCCGGACCCGCTGCAGCACCCGCGCATACAACCGAACTATCTCGCGACCGAGGGTGATCGAAGCACGGCCGTAGCGCTCTTGCGGCTTATTCGGAAGATCGCCTCGCAACCGGCTTGGCGCGATCTGATCGTTGCGGAGCATCGCCCGGGATCCGCGGCGACCGATGCGAATGTGCTTCTGGAGTACATCCGCGAAACGGGGCAAACCGCCTGGCACACCGTGGGTACTTGCAGTATGGGCGGAAAGCCGGATTCCGTCGTGGACGAGCGCCTGCGCGTGCGGGGGGTGCAGGGCCTAAGGGTGGTCGACATCTCCGTGATGCCCAGCATCGCATCGTCCAACACCAATGCTCCGGCAATCATGATCGGCGAGAAGGGCGCCGACATCGTATTGGCGGACGCGCAAACCTAACGAGGCGGGGACAACATGCCATCGAAGAAGCGATCCACCACTCCGTACACCGACGCCCAGCGCAAATCCGGAGACTGGAACCCGCTCTGGAGCACATTCTCAGAATGGGATCCGGAGTTTCTCGAGGCTTATCTGCGCCTTCGCAATGTGCCGTTTAGGAAAGGGCCTCTGCCCAAGAAAGTGAAGGAGCTGATTCTTGTTGCCATCAATGCGGCGACAACACATCTCTATGCACCCGGCGTACGGAGGCACATTCGTAATGCACTGCAACATGGGGCGACCCGTGAGGAAATCCTGGAGGCCATAGAGCTCACGACGGTGCTTGGGATTCATTCAAGCAACGTCGCAGTCCCCATCCTGATTGAGGAGCTCGCGGAACAGGGTCGGAAGGGGGGGGCAAAAAAACGTGCTGGAAAGATATGAATGTTTTACTATAGTCTTTCCGTAAAGATATATATGTTTTAGTATGATCCCGTTTCCATCGAGTGCCACGACAATTACATGACACCCATTACGCGAGAGATTGCCAAGCGAATCGCCACCACCCGGTACGAAGATCTTCCGGCGGAAGTGACCGGATACAGCAAGACTCTCGCCATGAGCGCGCTTGGAGCAATGGTCGCGGGCCCGGAATGCGTCGGCTCGGACATCGTGACCCGCTATGTGCGCCGTGCCGGCGGGACGCCGGAAGCTACGGATTTAGGTAGAGGGCAAAAGACCTCTGTGGAAGCCGCCGCGCTGGCGAATGCTACCTATGCCCATGCGACGGAATATGAAGATGACAGCTTCCCGGAAGCAGTCTCAAGCTACACCCTCTTTCCTGCCATTTTCGCTCTCGGAGAGCATTTGCACTCGGACGGACGGGCCGTGGTGGAAGCCTTTGTTCTCGCCTATGAGACGCAAGCGCGGATCGGACTCGCCTGTCGTGAAGCGAGGCGACTTGGGTATATGGTGCTCTGTCTTGCAGGCTCCATAGGATGTGCGGCAGCCGGTGCCAAGCTGCTAAAGCTAGACGAGCGTGCCACAACCAACGCGCTAAGCATAGCCGCCTCTCAAGGCAGCGGCCTGGGCTATCAAACCGGGTCCATGGCGCACATCGTCGAGATGGGTTTTGCTGCCAGAAACGGTCTTACGGCTGCCTTGCTTGCCGCGGACGGATTTACGGGCCAACCCGACATCCTGGAAGCGCCTCGCGGCCTATTCAACATCATCACTGCGGGTAAGGCTGAAAACGTGGACGGCATCGTATCCGACTGGGGGCGGCCATACCGCGTGCTAGAAGTCGGCATCAAGCAGTACCCGTGCTGCTACCACTTGCAACGGATCATCGAGTCGACGGTGGCTCTGCGTGACGCGGGAATGCTCACGGTCGACAACATTGAAGATGTGCAGGTCGAGGTTAACGCCTTCTTTCCGACCGTCGTGCAGCACCCTGAACCGCATGACGAAATACAGGCACAGTTCAGTCTGCCACATGCGGTCGCCGCGGCGATGCTCGAACCGCGCGTGCTGCCTTCAAGCTTTTCAAGGGCAAAGATCGAGGCACCAGAATTCAAACGGCTCAGAGCCAAGGTGCGCATGCTCGTGCGGGAAGACTGGGGTTGGACGCCCACAGGCTGGACGCCCCGGATCGCGTACCGGCTGCGAGACGGAAGCGTGCTGGTCGAGGAACCCAAGCGCTCAAAAGGCCAACCGCCGGAACTACTGGGTTTCGATGCCTGCGTCGAAAAGTATCGAGGTTGCGTGGATAAAGTACTGGCGGAGAAGAAAATTGCCGCCTCGGTGGACATACTCCGCTCCCTCGAATCCTGTGACGACGTTGCCAAGCTGATGCAGGCCGTCTCCATCTAGGGCAGCACGACGCATGTCGAGCTTTTCACCGTTTACCAATGACGATGTGGAGCAGATTCTCCGCGTTGTCGATCGACTCTCGAATGTCGAAGTGCAGCTCGAATTCGGGGATCTTAAGCTTCATGTGCGCAAATCCTCTGCCGCTGAGCCGGCGAGCGAATCTCGCGCTCAAATCGCTCGATCGCAGCCCAAGCTCGAGGAGCCACGCGCCCCCGCACCCCAAAGCGCTGCAAGTCTGTCGCGGTCACGCGGCGTGGAGCAACTGCCGCCCGGCGCTGTGGCAATTCGTGCGCCGATGCTCGGAATCTTCTATAGAGCGCCTTCGCCGACGGAGCCGCCGTTCGTGAAGATTGGGCAGAAGGTACGGGCTGCAGACCCGGTATGCCTGATCGAGGTAATGAAGCTCTTCAACACGGTAAATGCCGGTGTTGATGGCACGATCGAAACGATCGAAGTAGAGAGCGGCACGATGGTCGAATACGACGCGCTCCTGTTCGTGGTGAGGTGCGACTAGATGATCGTCGACATGCGGACTCGCTCGAATTCCGGTCGGAGTATCGAGATCATCGATACGACGCTGCGTGATGCCCAGCAATGCCTGTGGACGACTCGAATGACGGCCGCAATGATGGCGCCGATTGCGGAGACGATGGAGCAAGCGGGGTTCGCCATGATCGATTTCATGGCACCGGTGCAATTTGACGTATGCGTGCGATATCTCAAGGAGAATCCTTGGGAGAAGGCGCGCTATTTCCGGCAGATATTCCGCACCACGCCGCTGCGCGGCTACTGCCGCAGCAAGAGCCTCGTCGGGTTCGGCATGGTTCCGGACGACATCGTCGAACTGTGGATAGAAAGGCTGTGCGCGAACGGATTCAGCGTCGTCGGCACCCTGGACGCCTTGTTCGACGTGGACAACATGCTCGTTAGCGTGCGCCACGCCAAACGCCTGGGGATGTATTCCGTGGGCGCCCTGGTGTTTTGCGAGAGCCCGGTTCATACCGACGAGGTCTATGCGAGAACCGCCCGTGAGCTAGTCGAACGCGGTGGGGTCGACGCCATCATGATCAAGGATTCCGGCGCGCTGCTCACTCCTGATCGCATCCGAACGCTCGTGCCTGCACTGCAGGCGGTGATGGGCGACCGCCCGCTCGAATTGCATAGTCATTGCAATACGGGCCTTGCACCCCTCGTGTACCTGGAAGCCGCAAGGCTGGGGGTGGAGCAGCTTCACACCTCGATTGCACCGCTGGCGAGCGGACCGGCTCAGCCGGCGACGCAGCTGATGCTGCGGAACCTTGATCTTAGTGGATTTGCCACGCGTGTCGATCGGTCCAAAGTCGACTCGATCAGCGACTACCTCGCTGACCTCGCGGCGCGCGAAGGTTTCCCGCATGGCGAGCCGATGGAGTACGACGCCTTCCATTACCGGCACCAGATGCCTGGCGGAATGCTCGCCAACTGGCGCTATCAACTGCGTCAATCCGGGCTGGAGGACCGCTTCGACGAGATTCTCGAGGAGATCACGCGGATTCGGCCCGAGCTCGGATGGCCAATCATGGTTACGCCGTTCTCTCAAATCATCGCCGTGCAGGCAATGCTGAACGTCGTCGGCGGAGAGCGGTACCGGAGCGTTCCGGACGAGGTGAAGATGTACGCGCTAGGACATTTCGGCAAGCTGCTGGCGCCGGTGGAACCCAATGTTCTGGACAAGATAGCGGAAAACGGATCGCCGAAGATCCCACTCAAGCCGAGGTCTCTCGCGCCGGCTCTGCCGGAGCTGCGCAGGGCCTACCCCACCGCGGACGATGACGAACGGCTATTGCGCTTCATGTTTGCCGGCAATGAGGTGGACGACATGATCGCGGAAGGGCCGCTGAAGGTTTCGGTGCCGTCCGGCAGCCCCGTGGCGCGCCTGGTCGAGGCTCTCGCGGCACGGCCGGCCGTGAAGTATCTCCAAATCGAAAAGAAGGGCGCACGGTTGGTTTACTCCAGCACTGCGTGAAAACCGTAAGGAAGCATATCGGCCTGATCAAGCAGGAAATCTCAACGAGGAGGAGCTATGAAACACAGCAGAGGGTTGAAGGGAATACTCGCAATCGCGGCAGCATTTTTGCTGTCGGCCGCCGGGCAGGCGTTCGCTCAGTCGCCAATCGTATTGAAGCTTGCGCACGGGGCTACGGCAGACCAGGCAATTGGCAAGGGAATGAACAAGTTTGCCGAGCTGGTCGATGCCAAATCCGCCGGCAAAGCGAAAGTGAATGTGTATCTGGCCGGATCGCTCTACAGCGAGCGTACCGCTCTCGAGGCCATGGTCAACGGAAGCGTTGACTTCGCGGGTGCCTCGAACGCGAACTGGGCGGCATTTACCGACGCACTCCTTTTCATGGACCTTCCATACGTGTTCACCAGCGAGGCGTCGTTCGACAAGGCGCTGCATGGCTCGGTCGGACAGGAGATCCGGCACCGCTTCGAAAAGAGCGGTTTCAAGCTTCTGATGATTCTCAATAATGGCGGATTCCGAGACATCGTGAATACGAAAAAGCCGATCAAGGTGCCGTCGGATCTGAAAGGACTGAAGTTCCGCACCACGGCATCTCCGGTGGAGCAGGCGATGTTCCGCAATTGGGGCGCGATTCCCACCGCGGTCGACTGGGCGGAGGTCTACACTGCGCTGTCGTCCGACGTTGTCGACGGCGAATTCGTGATGCCGACCTGGCTTGCGACTGCGAAGCATTACGAGGTGCTCAAGTATTCCACGCAGAACGATGCCGTTATCGGAATTCAGACTCTCGCGATGATGAAGGACCGCTTCAATGGTTTGCCGAAGGATGTTCAAAAGGCGATTCTGGAAGCCGCTCACGAAGCCCAAGAATTCAGCAACAAGGCTGATAACGAGCAGCGCGACAGCGCCGTCGCAACCGCCAGGAAACTCGGGGTTCAGTTCTACAACCCCACTCCGGCGCAAATGAAGGTCTGGAGAACAACCGGTCGCGAGATCTGGAAGCAATTTGACTCGAAGATCGACCAGGCGTTTCTGAAGAGAATCCTGGCCACGCAAAGGTAGCACTTGCCCCGGAACAGGGGAGGGGCAGTGGCCTCTCCCCGGACCTGCCACGGCTGACAAGTCATGCGCTTCCGCTCATCTCGCCAAATTGCGAGCTTGATTCGGATCGGTCTCTATCGCGTTCCTGAGATTGTTCTCGGCGGACTTGTGGCGATATTGGTGCTATTCATGACCGCTTCGGTGATCGCCCGCTACGTCGCAAACGTAGGAATTGGCTGGTCGGACGAGGCAGCCGAATTGCTGTTCATTTGGATCGTATTTGTTGGATTCGCAGTCGGTGTGAAGCACCGCGCCCATGTCAGTGTGCAATTGCTGGTCGATCGATTTCCAGGGAAGTGGCGCCGAGCGACGATGATCATTCAGGACACGTTAGTTCTAGTTTTTTCGGTGGTTTTTGCGAAAGAAAGCCTCGTTACGGTGCACTTTTCTTTCCTTCAAACAATGCCTGGGCTGCAAATCAGCATGGCATGGCTTTATTCAGCGACTTTGGTCGCCGGAATAATGATGTCACTCTACGCGGCGATGAACCTCTGGGAGACGATTCGCGGCACATCACGTCATCCAGACGAGTTAGGCGCGGGCGCGACTAATCACTCGGAATAGGTCTGCGCAATGACAATCGCTATCCTTGTTCTCGCGTTTGTGAGCTTCGTGCTCCTTGGTTTGCCGATCAGCTATGCCATGGGCGCTTCGTCCCTGGTGGCGGTGCTTTACAACGGGCAGATCCCACTCAATCTGCTCGTTCACCGAACCGTGATGGGGGTCAATTCGTTCGTCCTGCTCGCGATTCCGCTCTTCATCTTTGCAGGGACGCTAATGGAGGAGGGGGGTCTCTCGCGTCGGTTGATCGATTTCGCGAGGACTTTAGTGGGTCGCTTTCGCGGCGGCCTTCCGATGGGAGTGGTGCTCGGGTCAATGCTCATGTCTGGCGTGTCAGGCTCTATGGTGGCGGACGTCTCCGCCATATCCGCGATGATGCTCAAGCCGCTCGAGCGGGCGGGCTATCAGAAACCCTATAGCCTTTCGGTCATCGGTACGTCATGCGCGTTTTCCTATTTGGTGCCTCCGTGCATCCTCATGGTGGTTGTTGCTGCTGTGGCCAACGTGTCGGTGATCGCGCTGTTTGCCGCAGGCGTGCTGCCTGCGATAGTTCTCGGAATCCTCATGGTCGGACTGATACACGTCCAGGCGCGTCTTTACGACATGCCAAGAGACGAGGCTTCGTCCCTGAAGCAAATCCTCCGCGGACTGAAGGATGGTGCATTGGCCCTCGGGATTCCCATTCTGATCTTCGGGGGCATTCGCCTTGGTGTTGCAACTGTTACCGAGATGGCGGCCTTGACCGTGGTCTACGCTCTGCTTATCGGGCTGTTCGTGTACCGCACGCTGACTTGGCGCGGTATCGCCAACGCACTTGTGCAGACGGCGATCGCGACAGGTGCGATCGTGATGCTGATGGGTTTTGCGACGATCTTTGGCTATCTCATCGCAACGCAAGGCATCCCGATGATATTGGCCAACTGGATGCGCGATGCACACGTTCCTGCCTGGGGCGTCCTCGTCATTAGTGCGATCGTCTTTATCTTTATCGGATCAGTACTAGAAGGAGCACCTGCAGCGCTGATATTTGTGCCTATCCTCCTGCCTGTTGTGAAGGCTCTGCATATCGACGTGGTGCACTGGTTGACCATTGTTGTCTTGTCTTCTGCCATTGGCTTATTTCTTCCGCCGACGGGCCTCGCGGTGCTGATGGCATGCAGTATCGGCAACGTCAAGATGGAGGCGCTGTTCAAGCCTATGCTGCCATTCATGGCGGTGTTGTTCATTGGAACTCTCATCCTGATCTTCATTCCGGACATCACCATTCTCCTGCCGCGACTAATGGAGCTGAGGTACTGATGCGAACGGCTTTGAGCCAACGGCGATTCGATCTCGGCACTTACCTATAGCCGTCGGAATCTTCCACTTCTCAGAAGGAATGACAAGAAATGAGCGCAATGATGCCTCCTGCAATTATCGATATGCGCCTTCGACCGCCGATTCCCGCGTGGACACGCGGAACGGTCTTCAAGACCGCGATGCATTACCCTCGCCACTGCCTCAGTTTCAAGGGCGCCCGATCTGCGTGGCTGGAATCGCTCGACATACTGTTTCAGGAGATGGATGTCTCCGGCATCAAATATGGCGTATTGATGGGCCGCGCTTCAAGCGGCGCGGGAAATCTCGGCGGCGTCGAGAACCGCGAAATTGTCGAGGCAGTCGATAAGTATCGCGATCGATTCCTCGGATTCATCGGCATCGACCTGGAAGCCATCGACAGGAGTCTTGGCGAGGCGCGTGAATTTGCAAGCTCACCGAACATCAAGGGCATCTCCATCGAGCCAGGCTCCGGTAAAAGGCCGCGCTGGTCCGACGACGCGAGTCTTGATCCGATCTACAAGACCGCGCTTAAGCTCGATCTGCCGGTCTCCATTTCCCTGTCAGGACTCCTCTCCGCACTGGGTGGACACGACATCAGCTGGTCGAGTCCTGTCTCGATTCAGCGCGTAGCGCAAAAGTATCCCGATCTCAAAATCATCGTGTCGCATGCCGCGTGGCCGTACGCGGCCGAAATGGTGGTGGTCGCCTTGGCTTGTCCGAACGTTTACGTATCGCCGGATCTTTACGCTTCCACCGCCGGCATGATCTGCGCCGACACATATGTCAAGGGAGCGAACATGTTCCTCGAGGATAGAACGCTGTTCGGCACCGCTTACCCGGTAAAGGATCTGCAGGAGTCCGTGAGGGATTTTCTGGACATGGGCTGGCGCCAGGAGATTATTCCGAACATTCTGTGGCGCAATGCGGCGAAGCTGTTGAAGGTCGCCGTCTGACGGATCGACTCAGGGAACGATGCGTTCTTCACGCATGCGGGCGAAGAGCCGCCTGAACATCTGAAGCGGCGTGAGCACCTCGTTCCAACCGGCCTGGCGGATTTTGGCGAGACTCGACATTTGATCGAAGCTGCTCGAGTAGACCCAGTCGGCGAATTCCCAGTTGACCAGTTCGCGCAGACGATAAGGCCGCAACCCATTCCGCTCCCGAATGCGAGCCCAAAGGGGTTCCTTGTCCGCCATAAACCGCGCGAGGCTGAGAGTTTGCACCGGCCCGGGGTCCATCTTAAATTCCCGCGCGAGATCCGGCCAGATGTTTTCCCACCTGTCGTAGTCGCCATTGGTGATATTGAACGCCTGATTTGCGCAGGCCGCCTCCCCGCTCGCCCAGAGCGCGGCACGGGCGAGAACGGACGCGTCCGTAAATTGGTACACCGCGCGAAAAGCGCCGGCGGATCCGGGAAAGCGCAGCGGCCGGCCCAGCTCGCGCGAAATCGTGGCGTAGAGAGCGAGTGCGTTCAGCTGGTTCATCGCACTTCCGATCGAAAGGCCGCACAGACCGTGCGGTCGCCATGAGGACCAAGTCCATCTCTTTCCGGACTGAAAACCTTCGATCCAGTCCTGCTGATCGTAGTAGAAGTTGGGAGGCATATGACGCGCGTCGTCCTCTCTAGCAGGCGTCTTGTACGGTCCCAGATGATTGCCATACCACTTGCTTCCGTGCACGATTGCCACGTGCTGGAGGGAAGGGGAAATCTTGTCGATCGCACTGACCAGATTCACCAGCATGGCAAGGTTCAGCGCGACCTCTTCCGCCAGGGTCGGTTGCGGCGCGTAGGCGGCGAAGTAGATGTGCGTGGTGCCCTTGAATTCCGCCAGCAGTCGAGCGCAGGCTTCGGCGTCGGTCAGGTCCACCGCGACGAAATGCGCTCTGGTGCGAAATTCGGGACTGCGTCGCGAAAGACCGATGATTTCCCATTCCGCGCGGCCTTCCAGTTCTTCAAGGAACGCGCGGCCCGCAACTCCCAACGCGCCGGCAACTATACAGGTCTTCGTTCGCATGACAATTGAATCCCTTACTTTCGAGACAACTCGTGAGTCCGTCCATGAAAGCTTCCAAAAAGCCTAGCGCGCGCCGTATGCGTGCGCGATCGATCGCACGGCGCCGAAGGACCGGCAACGGTTTGCCCCTCTACAAGCGTATCAAGCTCGAGGTGACACGGCTTCTGAGCAGCGGCAAATCCAAAGCGGACGAGCCATTGCCAACGGAAAAGGAGTTTGCGGCGAAGTTTAGAGCCAGTGTCGGTACCGTTCGTCGCGCCATGGATGATCTTGTCGCCGAACATATTGTGGTACGCCAACAGGGTCGCGGGACGTATCTCGCCCCCTTCAGCGCCGAAAGATTGCTGAACAGATTCTGGCCCGTGCATCGTAAGGACGGGACGCGAGAAATTCCGATCGTTCAGACGCTGCTTTTTGCCACCGAACGGGCGGATGCAGCGGCAGCGGAGGCGCTGCAGATCCGCAAAGGCGACGGTGTCTACCGCATCGTCAACCTTCTGCTCATGGGCGGCAATCCTGTGATGCTGGACGACGTTCGGATTGCGAAGGCCGATTTTCCCGGTTTGACGGAACAAAGCTTCATATCTCGTGAGACAACAATGTACGGCCTGTATCAGAGCCGTTACGGGCTGAGCGTCATCCGCACTCTGGATCGGCTTACAGGAGTGCCGGCCGACGCTGAGGCTGCGCACCGTCTGGCGGTCCCATTGGGCGCACCGTTGTTGGCGTTCACCCGCATCGCGTACACCTTTGGCGACAAGCCAGTCGAATATCGACGCACCCTCATTCATACAGCCGCGTACGAGTATCGCAACGCCATTGGAGGGGAAAGTCTGCCCGCGGTCACGTAATCGCTTGTTCGCCATGGTGCTGGGATGGTACCATCTGCATAAAGATATATATGAATTGGCCTCCATCATAATCTCACCGATGTGCGCTCTTACGACTCAGCAATCCGCCGGACTCTAGATGCCAACAATCAATACCGTATTCATTGCCAACCGCGGCGAGATCGCGGTACGTATCAATCGCGCTTGCCGAGACCTCGGCATCCGGACGGTACAGGGCTATTCACAGGCGGACGCGGATTCGCTCGCGGTACGGCTGGCAGACGAAGCAGTCTGTATAGGAGCAGCCGCCGCCAAGCAAAGCTACCTCAATCACGCGGCGCTGATTGCCGGCGCGAAGGCGAGCGGCGCCGATGCCATCCATCCTGGATACGGTTTTCTCTCCGAGAACGCCGAATTTGCCGAGCAATGCGAAGCAGCGGGGCTCGTTTACATCGGTTCGCAACCGTCGGTAATTCGATTGATGGGGGACAAAGCCGCTGCCCGCAAACTCGCAATCGAATCGGGCGTCCCTGTGAGTCAGGGCTCGAAGGAGCCCGTGAGTACTCCTGAAGAGGCGGCGGAAATCGCGAATCGCGTCGGCTACCCCGTTCTCGTCAAGGCAAGCGCAGGCGGGGGCGGCCGCGGGATGCGGGTTGTCTCGTCCGAAGGCGATCTGCGGGAGAGCCTGGAGAGAGCTTCCATGGAAGCCGCCGCCGCGTTCGGCAACGGCGCCGTCTACATCGAGAAGTACCTGCATCCCGTGCGACACATCGAAGTGCAGGTATTGGGCGACGGGAAGCGTGTGGTCCACGTGGGCGAGCGGGACTGCACGATCCAGCGTCGACATCAGAAACTGGTCGAGGAGGGTCCATCGCCCGCCTTGACGCCCGCGCTACGCGGCCGAATCACTGAATCGGCGGTTGCGATCGCCTCGAAGGTCGGGTACCGAAGCGCCGGCACCGTTGAATACATCGTAGACGCGGCGCGCCAGGAATTCTATTTCATCGAGATGAACACGCGAATTCAGGTTGAGCACCCGGTGACTGAGATGCTCAGCGGTCTCGACCTGGTTGCATTGCAGATCCGGATCGCGGCCGGGGAGCCGCTCCCCCTCGAGCAATCGCAGATAGCATTTAGCGGCCACGCGATCGAATGTCGCATCAATGCGGAGGATCCCGAGAAAGGGTTTCTCCCGCGCCCAGGTACATTGACCGAGTATTCCGCGCCGTCCGGCCCAGGGGTTCGCGTGGACAGCCACGCGTTTCCGGGTTATGTGCTGCCTCCGCACTATGACTCGTTGATCGCGAAACTCATCGTTTGGGGAGCGAATCGCGAAGAAGCGCGTGCACGAATGCGGCGCGCGCTCACGGAATTCCGCGTAGAAGGCGTGCCAACTACGTTGAAGTTCCACCAGCGCCTTATGACAGAGCCGGATTTCATTTCGAGCGACGTGCATACGCGCTACGTCAAGGAAACGATGTGGGCCGGTCATCCAGCCCAGCACATGCTGTAACGGGGCCTTTAGGGACTCGTTAAACCGGAGGTCGGGATGACGTATAGGGACATGCTTGACGAACTGGAGCAGCGCAAGGCGAAGGCCTTGGGTATGGGCGGAGCAGAGAAGCTCGAACGGCGGCGCGCTCAAGGCGTTCTCAACGCGCGTGAACGCATTGAAAAGCTTCTCGATCCGGGCAGTTTTTTGGAAAGTGGGTTGTATGCGACATCGAATCGACCGGAGGTGAAAGACCGTTCGCCGGCGGACGGGAAGATCGCCGGATTCGGTAGGATCGACGACCGCCCGGTCGCGTTGGTATCGAACGACTTTACGGTACTTGGTGCCTCGAGTTCCACAATCAACGGCAAGAAGATTCGCCACATGCGCGAGGTCGCCATCCGAAGTGGCATGCCGCTCATCTTTCTCGGTGAATCTTCCGGGGCACGAATGCCGGATCGAATGGGCGCTGCGGGGCGCGCGATTCTCGGCCAAGATTCCACGGAATACCAACGACGCCGTCAATCGCCGTGGATCTCTGCGCTTCTCGGGCCATGTTATGGCTCATCAACATGGTATTCCTGCATGTCTGATTTTGTGGTCATGCGTAAAGGCGCGCTGATGGCAGTCGCCAGCGGCCGCGTGACTTCGATGGCGATCAACCAGCCGGTAGACTCCGAGACACTGGGGGGCTGGAAACTGCATGCGGAGACGACGGGACTGGTCGACGTTATCGTGGACTCGGACGAAGCTGCGCTGCTTACGATTCGGCGCTTTCTGAGCTACCTGCCAAGTCACCACGCCGAGGCTCCGCCCGTTCATCCGGTTAAAGAAGGCGCGAGCGAGAATGCAAAGCGGATCCTCGAGATCCTGCCTCCTGACGGCGCAAAGGTCTATGACGTGCGCAAGATCATTGAGGCTATCAGCGATCCTGAGAGCGTGTTCGAGCTCAAGGCGCGATTCGGCAAATCGATTACGACCGCGCTGGCTAGGCTGGACGGAAGAACTGTGGGCGTGCTCGCCAACAATCCCATGTTCAAGGGTGGCGCAATTGACGTCGACGCATGCGCAAAGGCGACGAGCTTTCTCGTATTTTGCGACAGCTTCAATATCCCGATCGTCTTCCTCGTTGACCAACCCGGATTCCTGATCGGGCTCGACGGTGAACGGCGTGGCGCCCCTGCCAAGATCATTAATTGGATGAACGCGCTCTCGCTAGTAACTGTTCCGAAAATATCCGTGATCATGCGCAAGAGCTATGGTCAGGCATACCTGAACATGGGGGGTGGCCGGAATGCGGACGAAGTCGTGTGCTGGCCAACCGCTGATCTAGGATTTATGGCGCCGGAAGTGGGTGTCAATGTCATGTTCGGCGTAAAGAAGGAGGAAGATCCCGAGCGCTTCCAGAAGCTTCTTGAGGAGCTGACTCGCGATACGTCGGCCTGGGGGCTCGCGTCGCTATACGAAACTCAGGCGGTTATCGATCCGCGAGAGACGCGCGAATGTCTGATCTCGCTTCTTGCGGTGCATCGGGCCCGGCACGGAAGTGAAGTTAGCCAGCACTATCTGAGCAATTGGCCGACCAGCTACTAGACCCAAGGAACTTTACTCATGGCTGACACGAAGATCTGTTCCGACATCTCCGGTTCCATCTGGAAGGTATTGGTCAATATCGGCGACAAGATCGAGGCTGAAGTTCCTCTGGTGATTCTGGAATCGATGAAGATGGAGATTCCGGTGGTCTCGAGCGATCCGGGTGTAGTCGTGGAGATCTACGTCGCTGTCGGCGACGCGGTCGCGGAAGGCGATCCCATCCTGCTTATTCGAGAGTAACGCGGTCGATGTCAGACGCGAGTCTAAGAGTTGCCCTGAAGTTCGCAAACTCGAAGGGCTTGGAGGCGCTCGACGAACCTACGGGGAAGGCGCTTCTGGCATCGTTCGGCATTCGGGTACCCGCCTTCCGTGTCATTCAAGACGGCGAGGACATGGCAAGCATCGTACGGGATCTGCGTTCTCCCTATGTCCTTAAGGTGGTGTCGTCGCAGATCGTCCACAAGAGCGATTTCGGCGCCGTCAAAGTCGGTCTGAAAGATGCGTCCCAAATCGCCGAGTGCATGGAGGCGATACGTGCGTCTCTAGGTTCAAAGGGCATCCGCGCGGACCGCTGGCTCATTGAGGAGATGGCGCCAGCTGGTCTCGAGTGCGTGGTTGGCGGCGTCATCGACCCGGAGTTCGGCCCCATGGTGATGGCGGGGATAGGAGGAATATTCGTCGAAGTGATGGGGGATGTCGCATTTCGCATTTGCCCTATTGATCGCGTCGACGCGCTTGAGATGCTGACCGAACTGCGCGCGTCTTCGCTATTCCGTGGCGCGCGCGGCCGAGATCCGGTGTCGGTGGAATGCATCGCGGACGTCCTGCTCAAGATCGGGGGCGACGGCGGAGTGCTCATGACCTGCATGGATGATATGGACGAGCTTGATGTCAATCCACTGATTGTCGCGGGGAATTCTGCGATCGCCGTCGATGCCCGGTTCATTCTCAGAAAGCGTGCGTGATGACTGCGGCGATAGCCGAACAGTTCGCCCCACTATTCGCGCCCAAATCGGTTGCGGTCGTGGGGGCATCGGCGAGCTCAGTGTCCGGGGGCAATCGCTTTATACGTCACATGAAGGCATTCGGATACGCCGGGGAAATCTATCCCATTCATCCCTCCGCGGCAGAGATCGAAGGATTGAAGGCGTACCGCTCGGTACAGGCGATTCCCGGCACCGTCGACTATGCGTACGTGGCGGTGGCCGCGGCTCAGGTTCCTGGCGTGATTCGATCTTCGCGCGGGCGTGTGCGGTTTGCGCAAGTGATGTCGAGCGGTTTCGGAGAGACTGCGGAGGGACGTGACCTCGAGCGCGAGCTAGTTCAGGCGGCGCGCGATGCAGGCGTTCGCGTCATCGGGCCGAACTGTCTCGGCGTGTATTCGCCGCGTGGGCGCCTCACGTTCACTGAACGCACATTGCCGGAATCGGGCTCCGTAGGCGTCATTTGCCAGAGCGGAGGCTTGGGCATCGACATCATCCGCCGCGGCCAGAATCGAGGCCTTCGCTACAGCGGACTGGTTACAGTCGGCAATTGCGCGGACGTCCAGCCGTCAGAGTTGCTTGAGTATTTCCTGCAAGCACCTGATACGAATGTGGTTGGCTTGTATCTCGAAGGCGCAGGCGACGGTCGGCGCCTCTTCGAGATGCTTAGGGCCGCGCGCGGCAGAAAGCCCGTGGTGATCCTCAAGGGTGGGTTAACGCGTCAGGGGCAGCGTGCCGCTGCTTCGCATACGGGTGCGCTCGCCGGCAGCGGCCGTGGGTGGAGGGCACTTGCGAGCCAGACCGGAACGGTTCTGGTGGAAAGTCTGGATGCCTTTCTTGACGCCATGCTGGCATTCCAGTGCCTCCCGCTTCGTCCGAGCCCGACTCGCCAGGCGGTCCTGTTTGGCAACGGCGGCGGCACAAGCGTGCTAGGCACCGACGCACTGGGTAGGGCGGGTTTCGAAGTTAGTACCCTGGATCCGAAGACGCTGGCCGCGCTGGAGGCCTTGGGCCTGCCAGCAGGATCCAGCGTATTGAATCCGATCGATGTTCCAGCCGGGGCACTTCAGCAGAACGAAGGCCGCGTTGCCGAGAGCATTATCAGCGCGGTACGGGCATCGGAAGCGGCGGAGGCTCTCGTCATGCACATCAACATGACGGTGGTGCTCAGCTTCAGGCACGTCGATATGCTGGGCAACTTGATCGATGCAGCGTTGCGCGTAAAGGCCGGCGAAGGCAAGACTATGCACATTGTTCTCGTCTTGCGCTCCGATGGAGAGCCGGATATAGAGGAGCGCAAGCGAGCCTATAGGCAGCGCGCGGTGATCGCCGGCATTCCGGTATTCGACGAGTTGATCCCCGCGGCAAATGCACTGGCTGCCGTGCGGCATGTCGAAGCCTATCGCCTAAGTCGCAACAACGCATAGAGGAGGAGCCCATGGATACGGCGGTCAGTCTGAATTCGGCCGAGCACCAAGTTGCGGGTCCAAGCTGGTCAGTCGAGGCTGTGCTCGAGCTGTTCGAGCTGCCTTTCAACGACCTGTTGCACCGGGCCCATGTCGTGCACCGCGCGCACTTCGACCCGAATACCGTGCAACTGTCGACGCTGCTTTCGATCAAAACCGGCGGTTGCCCGGAAGACTGTCAGTACTGCCCCCAGGCAAAGCGCTACAACACGGGCGTGGAGGATGAGCCTCTCATGTCCCATGAGGCGGTACTCGCCGCGGCGACGGCCGCGAAGGCAAATGGTGCTACCCGATTCTGCATGGGTGCCGCGTGGCGCGGACCGAAGCAGCGCGACCTAGAGCAGGTTCTGCCTCTGGTGGCCGCGGTGCATGGTCTCGGTCTGCAAACCTGCGCGACGCTTGGATTGCTGAAGGATGGCCAGGCCGAGCAGCTCAAGGAATCCGGGCTCGATTACTACAACCACAACCTCGACACCGCACCCGAATTCTACGGAAAGATCATTTCCACCCGGGATTACCAGGACCGGCTCGATACACTGGAGCGCGTTCGGCATGCCGGGCTTCGGGTGTGCTGCGGGGGAATCGTCGGCATGGGCGAGAATCGCGCGCAGCGAGCCGGATTGATCGCGCAGCTGGCGAACCTTGATCCGGCCCCCGAGTCCGTCCCGATCAACAATCTCGTTCAGGTGGAGGGCACGCCTCTGCACGGTCGTGAGCCGATCGATCCGTTCGAGTTCGTCCGCATGATCGCAGTTGCGCGCATCACCATGCCGGAGAGTTACGTCCGCCTCTCCGCGGGACGAAGAGAGCTTGGCGAAGGCGTTCAGGCGCTTTGTTTCTTTGCGGGGGCCAACTCCATCTTCTACGGGGACAAGCTGCTTACCACGGGAAACCCGGACGCGCAGGCAGATCGGAATCTGATGACCAGGCTTGGAATCGTTCCAGAAGGTTAGCCAAGCGTGTCGTCTTCTCGATGAAGGTCGCTGTTCTCGGTGCCGGGGTCACGGGCCTCGCCACCGCGTGGTTTCTCCTGAAGGAGGGCCACGATGTCGCGATCATCGACCGGCGATTGGGTGTGGCGCTGGAAACGAGCTTCGCCAACGGCGGGCAGCTTTCATACAGCTACGTCGCGCCGCTCGCATCAGCCGGGGTCTTACCCAAGATCCCGCCCTGGATTCTGCGGCGTGACTCGCCGCTGCGCTTTCGGCCGAAATTCGATCCGGACCAGTGGCGCTGGTGCATCGAGTTCATACTCGCCTGCAATGAGCGCCAGGCCGAGCTCACCACACGACGCTTGCTGGCGCTGTCGCTCTACAGCCGCTCGGTGATGCACCAGTTGGTCGCGGAGGAGGGGATCGAATTCCACTATGCACGCAGCGGGAAGCTCATCCTGCATTCGAGTGCACGGTCATTCGAACGCGCGAAGGCGCTCCTCGACTATCAAATGCGCCTCGGCTGCGAGCAGGAGGCCCTTGACGCCGATGGCTGCGTAAATCTGGAACCGGCGTTGGCTCACGTCCGCTCGCGTCTCTTCGGGGGTATTTATACGGCAAGCGAGGACACCGGTGATTGTTACCTCTTCTGCAAGGCGCTTGAGGCACGCATGCTTGCCGACGCGAGTCGTGTGCGCCTTCACTTGGGGTGCGAGGCAAAGCGATTGATCGGCCGTGGCAGGCGGATTGTGGGGATCAAGACTAATCAGGGCGTCATTGAAGCGGATTGCTACGTGCTGGCGCTGGGAAGCGGCGCGCCGCCCCTCGTGCGGTCCATCGGCATTCGGTTGCCTATTTATCCGTTGAAGGGCTACAGCCTTACTCTGCCCGTGGTCGACCCTGACCGGGCACCGCGGATCAGCGTCACGGACTACGAGCGCAAGGTGGTCTATGCGCGACTGGGAGGCGATCTGCGAGTGGCCGGCATGGTTGATCTGGGAGACCGGGAACCGAGCGTCGACAAAGCGCGCATCGCGACGCTTTTGGAGCAGGCAACGGATACCTTCCCTGGCGGTTGCGACACGTCAAGACCGTCCCCTTGGTGCGGAATGCGACCCGCAACGCCAAAGGGCACACCCGTACTGGGGAGCACACCCTATGAAAATCTGCTCCTCAACACCGGCCACGGCGCACTTGGATTCACGCTTGCTGCCGGTTGTGCCCGGGTTATTAGCGATCTCCTGGCCGGTCGACAACCAGCCGTGCCTCTGGAAGGGATGAACCTTGCCTCAGTTCAATAACGGGATAGAAAGAACATGACCAGTGCACTCTTCTCGCCAATCACCTTTCGCGGTGTGACGCTTTCCAACCGCATCGTTGTCGCCCCCATGTGTCAGTACAGCGCGCGAGACGGCTGCATGAATGAGTGGCATCTCATGCACCTGGGGCAATTTTCCGTCTCCGGCGCGGCGCTTGTCATGACGGAAATGACCGACGTTGAGCCGGAAGGGCGAATAGGGCCGTATTGCGTCGGACTGTATTCGGACAGATGCGAGGCCGCGATGCGCAAGGTAGTGG
>DAHVFK010000400.1 GCA_027317055.1 Betaproteobacteria bacterium
TCGTAGTTGGTGACCGAGCCGAGCAGCCGGCCGTCCACGCCCGCCTTCTGGCTGATTTGCACCGTCAGGCCCTCGAGCTTGGCGCCGCGCTCCTGCGCCTCGGTCAGCGCCGCGGCGTGCGACTTCTCGAGCTCGGCGCGGCGGGCCTCGAACGCCTTCAGGTTGTCGGGCGTCGCGCGCTTGGCCTTGCCTTGCGGAATCAGGTAGTTGCGGGCGAAACCGTCTTTGACCTTGACCACGTCCCCAAGATTGCCGAGGTGGCCCACCTTCTCCATCAGAATGATTTGCATGGCGCGCGCCTCAGTGCAGATCGGTGTACGGCAAGAGCGCCAGGAAGCGCGCGCGCTTGATCGCGCTCGAGAGCTGGCGCTGGTAGCCGGCCGAGGTGCCGGTGATGCGCGCCGGGATGATCTTGCCGTTCTCGTTCACGAAATCCTTGAGGATGTCGATGTCCTTGTAGTCGATCCACTCGATCTTCTCGGCCGTGAAGCGGCAGAACTTGCGGCGCCGGAACAGCGCCTTCTGTCCGCGGTCCTTCTTGTCCTTGCTGAACTTTCCTTTACCTTTGCCTTTTCCTCTGCGCGGCGGTGGCATGCTCAAACTCCTTCAGTAAATTCGATCTTGGTCAGGTGCAGAACCAGCTTCTTCGAGCGCCGGCTCTTTGCGCACAAAAATCCTTCTACTCTCAGCGGGCTGCCGGGTGCGGCGGCGGCGAGCAGCCGGGCGTGGGTGTGGAACGCGATCGCCTCGACCTCGGCTTCTACCTTGCGCCTGGAGCCTGCTTCGGCGGTTTGCGACTCGTGCCGGATGCGCAATTCGATCAGCGGGATTCCGGCGGGCGTGTGGCGCAGCGCGCCGAGCTCCGCAAGCGTTCCCGACAGTTCGACCCGGTTCGCCTCGTCCAATCCGCGCTCAGGCCGCCGGCGCCTCGGCGGGCCTCGCCTCCGCGTCGCGCTCCATCAGCGACTTGGACTTCTCCTCCTTCATCATCGGGGAGGGGTCGGTGACCGCCTTGGTCATCTTGACGATCAGGTGGCGCAGCACGGCGTCGCTGAACTTGAACGAGTTGTTGAGCTCGTCGACCGTTTCCTGGTCGCACTCGATGTTCATGAGCACGTAGTGCGCCTTGTGGATCTTCTGCAGCGGGTAGGTGAGCTGGCGCCGGCCCCAGTCCTCGAGGCGGTGCACGATGCCGTTGCGCGCGCTGATGACGCCCTTGTAGCGCTCGACCATCGCGGGCACCTGCTCGCTCTGGTCCGGATGGACGATGAAGACGATCTCGTAATGCCGCATGTGTTCTCCTTATGGGTTTAAGCCGCCCGTCATGCGTCGCGGTGCGGCAAGGAAAGGGGGCAGATTATATAGGGAAATCTAGGGCTTGGGCAAGGATCGGCGCCGGACCGACTCGAACAGGGCGACCCCCGCGGCGACCGAGACGTTGAGGCTTTCGACCTCGCCCCGCATCGGGATGCGAACCAGCAGGTCGCAGCGCTCGCGCGTCAGGCGCCGCATGCCCTCGCCTTCCGCCCCCAGCACCCAGGCGATCGCCTCGGGCAGGTCCGCCTGGTACAGGCTCTGATCCGCGCGCTCGTCGGTGCCGACCACCCAGATTCCACGCTCCTTCAACTCGTCGATGGTGCGCGCGAGGTTGGTCACCATGAGATAAGGCGTGGACTCGGCCGCGCCGGCGGCGACCTTCGAGACCGCGGCGCTGATCCCCGCGGCGCGGTCCTTGGGTGCGACGACCGCGTGCGCCCCGGCCGCGTTCGCCACGCGCAGGCAGGCGCCGAGGTTGTGCGGATCGGTCACGCCGTCGAGCAGCAGCAGCAGCGGCGGCCCCTGCGCCTGATCCAGGATGTCGTCCAGGCTGTGGCTCAGGCTCTTCACCTCCACCCGGGCGAGCACGCCCTGGTGGCGGCCGCCGCCATTGAAGCCGTCCAGCCGCTTGGTCGGCACCCTCAGCACCTTGACGCCCGCGCGCTCGGCCGTCGCCGCGACGTCCTTGATGCGCGCATCGTGGCGCGACTCGTCCAGGTAGAGATCGAGCACCGAAGCAGGATCCGCGCGCAGGCGCGCGAGCACCGCGTGGAAGCCGAACACCACCCTCGGCTCGCGCGGCGGCCTGCTCATGCCGGCACGAAATCGATCTTGCGCGTCTCGAGGTCGACGCGCACCAGCTTGACCTTCATCCGGTCGGCCAGGCGAAAGCGCTGACCGCTGCGCTCGCCGAGCAGCATGTGGCGTGCGGCGTCGAACTGGACGTAGTCGCGCCCGAGCTCCGAAATGTGCACCAGCCCGTCGACGAAGTAGTCGTCGAGCGTGACGAACAGCCCGAACGAGGTCACCCCGGTGACCGCGCCGGTGAACACGCCGCCGACGTGCTCCTTCATGTAGAAGCATTTGAGCCAGTTCTCGACGTCGCGGCTCGCCTCGTCGGCGCGGCGCTCGGTGTCCGAGCAATGCCGCCCGAGCGCGTCCCAGTCGACGCCTTCGTAGCGCCGCCTCTCGAGGCAGGCCTTGATCGCGCGGTGCACCAGCAGGTCGGGGTAGCGCCGGATCGGCGAGGTGAAGTGCACGTAGGCCTCGAACGCGAGCCCGAAGTGGCCCGCGTTGTCGGGGCTGTACACCGCCTGCTTGAGCGAGCGCAGCAGGATCGTCTGCAGCAGCGTGAAGTCGGGCCGGCTCCGGATCTTGTCCAGCAGCTGGGCGTAGTCCATGGGCCGCGGTACCTCGCCGCCGGGAAGCTGCAGTCCCAGTTCGGCCAGAAACTCGCGCAGCGCCGCGACCTTCTCCGGCGCCGGCACGTCGTGCACCCGGTACAGCACCGGCTGGCTGCGCTCGGAAAGCAGATTGCCGGCGGAAAAGTTGGCCGCCAGCATGCACTCCTCGATCAAGCGGTGCGCGTCGTTGCGCGCCTCGGGAATGATTTTGTCGATCTTGCCCTGCGCGTCGAACACCATCCTGGTCTCGAGCGTGTCGAAGTCGATCGCGCCGCGCCGCCGGCGCTCCTCGGCCAGCCTGCGGTAGACCTCGTACAGCGTCTGCAGATGCGTCGGCGCCCCGCCGGCGGACAGCATTTCCCAAACCTGGGTATAGGTCAGGCGCGCGCGCGAGCGGATCACCGCCGGATAGAACTCGTAGCGGGCGACCACGCCCTGGGCGGTGAGCATCATCTCGCACACCATCGCCAGGCGATCCACCTCCGGGTTGAGCGAGCACAGGCCGTTGGATAGCTTCTCCGGCAGCATCGGGATCACCCGCCGCGGAAAATACACCGAGGTGCCGCGCTCGCGCGCCTCCTCGTCGAGCGGCTCGCCATGGCGCACGTAGTGACTTACGTCGGCGATCGCGACCCACAGCCGGAAGCCGCGCCCGTCGCGCACCGCGTGCACGGCGTCGTCGAAATCCTTCGCCGTCTCGCCGTCGATGGTGACGAAGCCGAGCTCGCGCAGGTCGCGGCGCTCGCGCAGATCCTCTGCGCGCACCGCCTCGGGCAGCGCACGCGCCGCCGCCAGCGCCTTCTTCGAGAACTCGTGCGGCAGGTCGAACTTGCGCAGCGCGATCTCGATCTCCATCCCGGGGTCGGTGTAATTGCCCAGCACCTCGGCCACGCGGCCGATCGGCTGCGCGTGCTTGGAGGGCTGCGCCACAAGCTCGACGGTCACCAC
>DAHVFK010000401.1 GCA_027317055.1 Betaproteobacteria bacterium
GCCTTGTGGCGGAACCCGCCCGGGCGATCGATGGTGCCGAGCAGGCTCATCAGGATCGCGAGCGTACGCACCGTGTGAAAGCCGTTCGAATGCGCCGCCAGCCCGCGCATGGCATGGAACGCCACGGGGTTGCCGGTCACGCTCTGGTGCTCCTTGCCCCAGCAGTCGGTCCACGCGATCGGCAGCTCGATCTTCTCGTCGCGCGCGGTGACGCCCATCTCGTGCGCCAGACGGCGGATGGTCGCGGCCGGAATCCCGGTGATGCCCTCGGCCCACTCGGGGGTGGTCTCGGCGACGCGCTCGGCGAGCAGCTGGAACGCGGGCCGCACGTGCGTGCCCTCGGGCAGGGTGAACTCGCCGAACAGATAGGGGTCGGTGTCCGGAGTGTGGGTCAGGCACGGCCCGTTCGAGTGCCGGTCCCACCAGAGCTGGTTCTGAGGGTAGAGCGGGTTGATCGGGTCGGCGTCCTCGTCGGTCGCGAGCAGCCCGAAGTGCGGCGAGGCCGGGTCGGACACCACCAGCTGTCCGCCGTTGGTGTAGCGCGCGACGAACTCGCGGTCGTACAGGCCCTGCGCGATCAGCTCGTTGACCAGGGCGAGCAGCAGCGCGCCGTCGGTGCCGGGCCGGATCGGCACCCACTCGTCGGCGATCGCCGAGTAGCCGGTGCGCACCGGGTTGATCGAGACGAAGCGCCCACCGCGGCGCTTGAACTCCGAGAGCGCGATCTTGAGCGGGTTTGAATGATGGTCCTCGGCGGTGCCGAGCATGACGAACAGCTTCGCGCGCTCGAGGTCCGGCCCGCCGAACTCCCAGAACGAGCCGCCGATGGTGTAGATCATGCCCGCGGCCATGTTGACCGAGCAGAAGCCGCCGTGCGCGGCGTAGTTCGGCGTGCCGAACTGGCGCGCGAACAGGCCGGTCAGCGCCTGCATCTGGTCGCGCCCGGTGAACAGGGCGAATTTCTTCGGATCTGTGGATCTGATTTTCGCAAGGCGTTTTTCGAGAATATCGAATGCCTCGTCCCACGAGATCGCTTCGAATTCCCCTGCCCCTCTTTCGCTGCCCTGCTTGCGCTTCAGCGGGCGCGTGAGGCGCGCAGGCGAGACCTGCTTCATGATCCCGCTCGAGCCCTTGGCGCAGATCACGCCGCGGTTGATCGGGTGCTCGGGGTTGCCCTCGATGTAGCGTACTTCGCCGTCGCGCAGGTGCACCCGGATGCCGCAGCGGCAGGCGCACATGTAGCAGGTGGTGGTCTTGACCTCGGTGGGCACAGAGGCGCTCAATTCGAATCATCCGTCGGCGGAAGGCCCCATTGTCCGCACGCGTTGGCGGGGCTGCCAACGAGATAATCTGATTCGCCCATAAGACGGGTAGCCACACCCTCCTTATGAGTTAACATGCGCGCCACCCGAGCGAGGACCGAAGATGGACAAGAGCAGCTTCAAGCCCGACACGCGCTACGTGCTCACCGTATACGACGCCAAGCGCGCGCCGCGCCCGGCCAACGTCTACGTCTACCGCGTGTACGACAAGTTCATGCTCGCGCGCTCCACCAGCGGCGACGGCCTGCTGCGCAAGCTCGCCTACGCCGACGTCGAGCGCATCGTCGAGCAGGCCGCGGTGCCGAGCGCCGAGCGCTATGCCCTGCCCGCCGGGATGCTGGACGAAAAGAGCTGGGCCGACCGCAGCGAGATGCAGCTCTACGCGAGCTCCCCCGCACGCGGTAAGTGAAGGTCGCGGCGTGAAGCTAGGCATCATTTCGGACAGCCACGACCGCGCCGACGCGCTGGCGCAGGCCGTGCGCGAGGCGAAGGCCGCGGGCGCGCAGGCGGTGATCCATTGCGGCGACCTGATCGGGGCGCAGACAGTCAAGCCGGCGCTGGCCCATGGCCTGCCGATACATTTGATCCACGGCAACAACGTCGGTGATACACAGGCGCTGCACTTCCAGATGGCGAAGAGCCGCGGTCAGCTGCGCTACCATGGCGCTGACGCGCGCATCGAGCTCGCCGGCCGGAGGATCTTCGTCGTGCACTACGACGACTACGGCTACGCCATGGCCTGCACCGGCGAATGGGATTTGGTGTGCTGCGGACATTCGCACAAGGCCGAGGCGCGCGAGATCGCGAACGTGAAAGGCGGCCGCACCTGGCTGGTCAATCCCGGGACGGTGGCCGGCCTCGCCGCGCCCGCGACCTGGGCGCTGGGCGATCTGGCGACGATGCGTTTCGAGTTGCGCGAGCTCGGGCGCGAGCATTTGGCGACTCTATAGGCGCATAGCGAACTCTGAGACGAACGTCCGCGGCCGACGCTTAGAATCTTCGCCGAACCCGGGAGGAGCAAATAGATGTTCACAAGCAATCCGTTCGCCGTGCTTTCGGCGTCCATATCGCCTGCGGTGATGCAGTGGTATGTCGTCGTCATGATCATCCTGGTCGCGGCGGGCACCTTGTTCGATGTCGTGCACAAGGGCAGCGCCAAGTACTTCTTCCAGAACTGGCGTAATTCGAAGAGCAAAGGCGCAAAGAGCGTCGGCGGCGGCGAGCTGGCGTCGATCGCGGTGCAGACCGCCGTGGTCGACGTGCTCGCCTCGGGCGAGTTCTGCAACCCGCGCCGGCGGATTGCGCACCTGCTGGGCATGTATGGCTTCGTGCTCTACTGCCTGTGCACCGCCGTGATGGTGTTCGATCCCGCGGCGGGCGCGATCTGGGCCAAGCTCTGGTGGCTCGGCGGACTGATGGTTTGCGCCGGCGGCTACTGGTTCTGGTTCTTCATCCGCGTCGACGTCGCCGCCGAGGGCCATTCCCCGTTCCGCGTAGTGAAGGCGGACTTGTTCATCCTGTCGCTGCTCGCCAGCGCCACGCTCGGCCTGATCTGGGCCGCGGCGGGCGGCGGGGTCGGCATCCTGTTCGGTCTCTACATTTTCGCCACGACCGTGCTGTTCGCGGGCGTGCCGTGGTCGAAGTTCGCGCACATGTTCTTCAAGCCCGCGGCCGCGTTCGAGAAGAGAGTAACCAAGGCCGACGGCACAGCCGAGAACTTGCCGACGCAGACCCGTGACGACCCCGAACAACAGCAAAGACACTCCATGGAACTGTTGCGCAACGCGCCGATGGACATGGGACTCGGCATCAAGCGCGAAGCACCCCGCCACTACTAGGAAACAGTATGCCTACCTTCGTCTACATGACGAGGTGCGACGGATGCGGACACTGCGTCGACATCTGTCCCTCGGACATCATGCACATCGACAAAACGTATCGGCGCGCCTACAACATCGAGCCGAACATGTGCTGGGAGTGCTACTCCTGCGTCAAGGCTTGCCCGCAGCATGCGATCGATGTGCGCGGATATGCCGATTTCGCACCGCTCGGTCACAGCGTTCGCGTCGACCGCGACGAACGCAAGGGCACGATCGCCTGGAGGATCAAGTTCCGCAACGGCACGGAAAAGAACTTCCTGTCGCCCATTACGACCAAGCCCTGGGGAACGGCGATCCCCCAGCTCAGGAATGTTCCCGCACCCAGCAAAGAAATGCGCGACAGCCAGCTGTTGTACGACGAGCCGAAATTCATTCGCATGGATGACGGCGGCTTGCATACGCTTCAGGCCGCCGGTCTCAACATGAAGAAGGGTGTGTATTACTAATGGCCTACGAAACGA
>DAHVFK010000402.1 GCA_027317055.1 Betaproteobacteria bacterium
GTGGGCGTCGGGGTCATCGAGCCCGGTCAGGCGTTCCTGTCGCTCGGGACCTCGGGGGTTCTGTTCGTCGTCAGCGATCGGCATTACGCCCGCCCCGAAAAGACGGTGCATGCGTTCTGCCATTGCCTGCCCGGACGCTGGCATCAGATGACCGTCACGCTGTCGGCGGCGAACTCGCTCGCCTGGCTGGCGCACGCGGTCGGCAGGCCGGTCCGCGATCTGCTGCAGCCGCTGCAGACCGATATCGAAAGGAAGACCGGGGTGCTGTTTCTGCCCTACCTCGCCGGCGAGCGCTCGCCGCACAACGATCCGCACGCGGTCGGGCAGTTCCATGGTCTGGACAGCGCGACCGAGCTCGCCGACCTCACGCTGGCGGTGCTTGAAGGCGTGGCCTACTCGTTCTGCGACGGCATCGACGCGCTGCGCGAAGCCGGCGCACGCCCCGGCGACATTTCGCTCATCGGCGGCGGCGCGCGCTCGCCGCTGTGGCGGCAGCTGCTGGCGGATGCGCTCGAGCTGCCGCTCACCTATCGTACCGACAGCGACGTCGGGCCGGCGCTTGGCGCCGCCCGCTTGGCCATGATCGGCACCGATTCCGGCGCAGTGGAAGCGGCGATCGCGCGGGTCTGCCGGCCGCCGCAGGCGCAATCCCGCTACGAGCCGCGCGCCGGGCGTGCCGCGTACCACCGGGCAAAGTTGAGCCGGTACCGCGAGCTCTACAAGGTGACCCGGCACATGCACTGATGGGACGGCTCTGATGTATCTCGTTTGCGGCGAAGCCCTGTTCGACGTCTTCCTCGAAAGCGGGGACGACCCGCGTACGCTGCGGCTCGACGCGCACGCCGGCGGGTCGCCGTTCAACGTTGCGGTCGGCATCGCGCGCCTGGGCGAAAAGGCGGCACTGCTGACCGGCGTATCCACCGACATGCTCGGCAACCGTCTGGCGGAGATCCTCCAGGCCGAGTCGGTCTCGACCGACTATCTCGTGCGTTCCGGGCGCCGCACCACGCTGAGCCTGGTTTCGCTCGATGCCGCCGGACACCCTGAGTACGCGTTCTACGGCCTTGGCTCCGCCGATTGCAACGTGTCGCGCAAAGATCTGCCGGCGATCGGACCGGAAATCGTCGGACTGCATTTCGGATCGTATTCGCTGGTCGTGGAACCGGTGGCCGACGCATTCGCCGCGCTGGCGGCGTCCGCGCGCGGGCGGTTTATCTCGGTCGACCCCAACGTCAGGCCGACGGTCGAGCCCGACCTCGACATCTGGCGCATGCGCGTGGCCGAATACGCACGCCTTGCGCATGTGATGAAGATCAGCGCGGAGGACCTCGCCTTCCTCTATCCGGGGGTTCAGACCGACACGAAGGCCGCGGAATGGCTTGCCGCCGGGGTCGGGCTGGTGGTCGTGACCGACGGCGGCAACGACGTCGCCGCCTGGACCCGCGCGGGCGCGAGCGTTCGCCTGAAGCCGCCGGCGGGAACGGTCGTCGACACCGTCGGCGCCGGCGACAGCTTCCAGTCCGCGCTGCTCGCGCGCCTGGCGAAATTCGGCGATCCCAAAACCGTGGTGTCGTCGCTCGAATTCGATCGGCTCTGCCAGCTGCTGAACTACGCGCTGAAGGCCGCCGCGATCACCGTGTCCCGGCGCGGCGCAGACCTGCCGCGCCGTCACGAGCTGCCGCAATAGGCGCGCCCTGCCGGTTGCGGCGCGTCGGGCCGCTCAGGCTGTTTGGTGGCGAAGGCGGGCTGGGTGAACGGGGTCCCCGGCGTAGGTCTCTTCCGGCATGCGCCAGGGCCAGGCTTTCTGACCTCGTTCCAGCAGCTCGCGTGAGAACCCCATGTCCTCCAGGATCCTGTCGTTCAGGCGGAGAAGGTGCCGGCGGGTCCGCTGGTACGCGCTGCGCTCGAGGCCTGCGTTAATGAAATGCATGATTCGTTGGAAAAAAATTATGCGTGTGCCCATGTGTAAAGGTCCAGAAGTTTCGGCTCGATGGGGGTAAGATAGGGGCAATGTTGCATTGCAACAAGAGAATCTTTCTTACGAGCTCGATAAGGAAAACTTGAGCACATTAATCAATCACTTGCCTCTCACCGCCTTGCGTGGTTTCGATGCTGTGGCGCGGCATGGCAGCATTCGCAAGGCCGCCGACGAACTGCACGTGACGCCCGCGGCGGTCAGCCAGCAGATCAAGGTGCTCGAGGATCAACTCGGCCAGCCCCTGTTCCATCGTCTAGCGAACGGATTGGCCGTGACCCGGTCCGGCCAGGCCGGGCTGCGGCTGGTGCGTGAGGGTCTCGCCACGCTGGAAAACGCCGCGCAGTTGATGGCCGCCCGGCGCAGCGCCGATACGCTCAGCGTATGGACCGCGCCGTCATTTGCCGCCAAATGGCTGATGCCGCGGCTGCATCGTTTCGTTGATCAACGTCCGGGAGTGGACATACGCCTCAGCGCGTCGACGCTGCTGATCGAAGGCGAGCGCGCCAGCGGCGTCATCGGCGGCGACGACCTGCGTCGCCATGGCGTCGATGTTGCGATCCGTTTCGGTCAAGGCCGGTATCCAGGATGCCGTGTCGACAAGCTGTTGCCGGGCGCCGTGGTGCCGTTGTGCAGCCCGAAGCTCATGCGCGGCGCGAAAGGCTTGCGCGAGCCGGCCGATTTGCGCAACTACACGCTTCTGCACGACGACACAGCTTACGAAGGACGTCCGGACTGGGCGACCTGGCTCCAACTGGCGGGGGTCACCGCGGTGGACGCCAGCCACGGACTGCGCTTCAACCAGTGCGCGCTGGCGCTCGACGCGGCGGCCGAAGGGCAGGGCGTCGCGCTGTCGCTGCTGCCGCTGGCGGCGACGGACCTGGCCGGCGGCCGCCTGGTGGTGCCGTTCGCGCCGCGGATCGAGCTCGACGCCGCGTATTACCTGATCAGCCTGCCTACCGAAGAAGAAACCGAAGCACCGGAAATCGTCGCATTCCGCGACTGGATGCTTGCCGAGCCGCAACGCGATCAATAGCGCGTCAGTCGGGAAGGGCGGGGAAATCGGGGCAAATCGGGGTCAGAGCGCGATTTTCCCCGACTGCAGCACTGCCGGGTTGACGACGACCGCCGGATCGATCCTGCCGTCGAACCAGTCGAGCACGTTCTGCGCGGTCTGGACCGACATGCGGAGGGTCGATTCGACCGTCACGCCGGCGATGTGCGGCGAGAGGATGACGTTCTTGAGCCGGAACAGGGGGTTGTCGGCCGGGCTGGGCTCGCGCTCGAATACGTCGAGCCCGGCGCCGCGCAGCTTGCCGGCGGTCAGCGCCTCAACCAGCGCTGCCTCGTCGACGATCCCGCCGCGCGCGCAGTTGACGATCACCGCGCCGGGCTTCATGGCGGCGAACTGGGTGCGCGAGAACATGTGCCGCGTCTCGGCGGAAAGCGGGCAGTTGACGCTCACCGCGTCCATTTCCGGCAGCGCGGCGCGATAGTCGGCCACCGGCGTGCAGCCCGCCTGGCGGATCAGCGCCGGGTCGAGGTAGGGGTCGCAGGCGTGCACCTTCATGTCGAACGCGAGCGCGCGCCTTGCCACCCGCGAGCCGGTGCGGCCGTAGCCGACGATCAGCAGCGCCTTGCCGGCGAGGTCGTTCGCTCTTACGTTCC
>DAHVFK010000403.1 GCA_027317055.1 Betaproteobacteria bacterium
CGCTTCGTGCACGATGACGCGCCGTCCCGCGCGCGCAAGCGTGACCGCGGCGGCAAGGCCCGCGGGCCCCGCCCCGACTACCTGGATGCTGTCGTAGCTGTCGTCACGCATGGCTTCATCCTTTTTGCAGAGTGCACCTTACTACCATGGTAAGGTCAAGCTCCGAGCCGTTACGAGCGCCGGAAGAGGCTGGCGGCCGCGGCGAACAACGGAACGCCGATCGCCAGCAGAACGGCGGCGTGCGGCCAGAGCACGTCGAACCCGGAACCCTTGAGAAACAGGCCGAGCATCGCGTCGAGATAGTGGCGTACCGGGCTGGCCAGGGAAACCGCCTGCAGCACCGGCGGCATGCTTTCGACCGGCACGATGGTGCCGGAGAGGAACATCATCGGAAACAGGCCGAAGAAGCTCAGCAGCAGCGCCTGCTGCAGCGTCGCGCTTACTGCGGCGACCAGCACCCCGATGGCGACCGCGCTGAGAAGGAACAGCGCGGTGAAGCCGAGAAACAGCAGCAGGCTGCCGCGCAACGGCACGCCGAACCACCACGCGATCAGCAGGCTCGGAAAGACCGACAGCAGGCCGATCGCGAGCGTCGGCACGACCTTGGCCGCGAACAGCTCCGCGGTGCCGATCGGCGTCACCCGAAGCTGCTCGATCGTGCCGGCCTCCTTTTCGCGCACGATCGAGGCCGCCGGGTGAAACACGCCGACCAGCAGCGCCGCGAGCGCGACCATCGACAGCACGATGAAGGAGGTATAGCTCTGATCCGGGTTGTACCAGACGCGCACGACCGGCTGCGCGCCGCCGGCGTGGGCGACCGGCACGACGTCCGCAGACGGCCTGTACCGGCCGAGGATCTGCAGCGCGTAGCTGCGCGCCTGCGCGGCGACGTTCGAATTGGTGCCGTCCAGCAGCAGCTGGACCCCGGCCGTCTCGCCGCGCGCCAGCCGGCGCTGAAAGCCCTCCGGAACGACCAGGGCGGCGCGCGCGCGGCCGCTCTGGAGCCATGCGGTCGCCTGCCGCATCGACGGGCGGCCGGCCGATGTGAAAGTGCCGCCGGCGAAGAAGCCTTCGACGAGCCTGCGGCTCGCCGGGGTCCGGTCGAGGTCGACCACGGCGAGCGGCAGGTTCGCGATTTCGAAGTGCAGCGCCAGCGCGCATACGATCACCTCGCCCGTGTAGAGCCACAGCACCAGGATCAGCATCACGCGGTCGCGCAGGAACTGGACCATCTCCTTGCGCAGCAGACCGAACAGTCGCACCGGCATCACGCGACCTTCTTCCTGAAGCGCCACGCCGCCAGCGCGAAGATCGCCGCGGTGTAGGCGAGCAGGAGCACGACGGTCGGCCACAGCTCCGGCAACCCCGCCCCCTTGAGCACGATGCCGCGCGACAGATCGACGAAGTACCGGGCGGGGAAGATCCGGGTATAGAGCTGCAGCGCGTACGACATGGTGAAAATGGGGAACAGGAACCCCGAGAACAGGAACGACGGCATCATGGTGATGATGACGGCAAGCAGCATGGCAAGCAGCTGGCTGCGGGTGACGGTCGAGACCAGCAGCCCGATCCCGACCGTGCAGAACACGTAGACCAGGCCTACCGCGAGCAGAAGCGCGAGGCTGCCGCGCAGCGGCACCGCGAACCACACGAAGCCGACGCCGATGACCATCACGATCTCGGCGAAGGCGATCACTCCGTACGGCACGAGCTTGCCGGCAAGGAACTCGGCCGGCGTCAAGGGCGAGGCGAAGACCTGCTGGATCGAGCCGGTCTCCTTCTCCCGGGTGACCGCGAGCGCGGTCAGCAGCGGCGGAAACGCCATCAGGATGACGCCGAAAAGGCCGGGCACGACGTAGGCGGCGCTGCGCAGCGACGGGTTGTACCAGACGCGCACCTCGGCGCGTACGGGCGGGGGGCGGGAATCACGCCCGAACCCGGAAACGATCGCGGCGGCGTAGCCCGCAACCAGGTTGGCGGTGGCCGAGTACGTGCCGTCGACAAGCACCTGCACCGGCGCGCTTTCGCCGCGCGCCAGACGCTCCGAGAAGGCGCGCGGGATTGCCAGCACCAGGTCGACGTCGCCGCGCTGCATCGCCGTGTCGACCTCGCGCGCGGAGCGGTAATCGGCCTCGAGACGGAAATAGCCGCTCTGCACGAACCGGTCGACGAGGGCGCGGCTCGCCGCGGACCGGTCCTCGTCGCGCACGCCGAGCGGCACGTTGTCGAGGTCGAGCGAGATCGCGTAGCCGAACAGAAACAGCATCACCAGCGGCATGAGCAGCGCCACCGCGACGGTGATCGGATCGCGCACGATGTCCTTGGTTTCCTTCTCCATCACGGCGAGGACGCGGCTCAACTTCATCGCGCGCCTTCGCGTTCGAGATAGGCGACGAACAGGTCTTCGACCGTTGCCGTCGCGGCCGCGGGAAGGCCCGCGCGAAGACTTGGGAGGTCGCCGGCCGCGATCAGCCGCCCCCGATGCATGAGCCCGAGCCGCTTGCAGTACACGGCTTCGTCGAGATAGTGCGTGGTGACGAGGATCGCCGCGCCGGCCGCCGCGAGCGCATTGACGACCCGCCAGAAGCGGAACCGCGACAGCGGGTCGACGCCCGAGGTCGGCTCGTCGAGGAACAGCACGGCCGGCCGGTGCAGGATGCTGCAGGCGAGCGCGAGCCGCTGCCTCAGCGCGCCGGAGAGGCGGGCCACCAGCTCGTCCCTCGGGGCGTCCAAGCCGACCGCCTCCCTGGCCCAGCCGATCGCGGCCCTCGCCTTCGGCCCGGCGATGCCGTAGGCGCTGGCGAAAAACGCGAGGTTTTCGCCCACGGTGAGGTCCGGATAGAGCGAGAAGCGCTGCGACATGTAGCCGATGTGCCGGCGCAGACGGCGCGGCGTCGCGCCGACGTCGACCCCGGCGACGCGCGCGCCGCCGCTCGAGGGCGCGAGTAGCCCGCACAAGATCCGGATCAGCGTCGTCTTGCCGGCGCCGTTCGCGCCGAGCAGGCCGAAAATCTCGCCACGCCGTACCGCGAACGACACGCCGTCGACGGCGATGAAGCCGTCGAAGCGGCGCGTCAGGTCTCGCGTGTCGATCGCGTCGTCCCCGCTCCCCGCGGCGAATGGAAGAACGCGCTCCGGCGCTGCCGTTTCCGCCCGGGTCGCGGCCGCGCCGGCGCCGAGTATGGCGTAGACGTCCTCGAGCGAGGGGACCGCCGGCTCGAGGCGCCCGAGCCGCGCAAGTTCCTGGCGCAACGGCGGCGCGAGCTCGCCCGGAGTCCGCACGATGAATCGCAGCGCGTCCGCCTGCCATTCAATGCCGATGATCTCGCTGCGCCCGCGCAACAGCGCCTCTGCCGCCGCGGGCTCGCGCGAGGCCACGCGGTAGACGCGTCCTTGGGCCCGGGCGCGCAGCTCGGCGGGGCTGCCGAGCGCGATCACGCGTCCCGCGTCGAGAAACGCGACGCGGTCGCAGCGCTCCGCCTCGTCCATGTACGAGGTGCTGAACACGATCGTCGCGCCGCGGCGGCGGAAATCCTCGAGCATGCGCCACAGCTCGCGCCGCGAAAGCGGATCGACCCCGAGCCCGGGCTCGTCGAGCAGCAGCAGCGGCGGCTCGTGGACCAGGTTGGTGCACAG
>DAHVFK010000404.1 GCA_027317055.1 Betaproteobacteria bacterium
CCGGCGATGTACGCCATGCAGACCTTGCTTAACAATTACGGCATCTACACGCAGGTCACTCGGTCTAACCCGCGCGTGCTGCGGATCCAGCCGCCATTGACGATCCGCCGCGACGAGATCGATGCGTTCCTCGCCGCCATGCGGCAGATTTGCGACGAGAGCGAATTCGTGCAGCGGTTGTTCGACGGCATCGTCGCCAAAACCACGCTCGGCAAGCATCTGGGCGGGGAGCGCGAGGCGGTGGCGGCTTAAAGCGCCGGCGAGCCGGTGGCGTCTTCTAAAGGCGAGCCGGAGGCGTTAGCCCAATGCCACTTACTTTTACTCGGTAGGGGCGGGCGGGTCACCCTCGGCGGTAGTTTTCTTGCGTTGAGCTTTCACGAATTTCGTGGACTTTTGTCGCCTGGGGTGCGCTTTTCTTGGATAAGTGCGCGGGTGGCGGCGGTTGGGATGTTTCATCTTCGCCGCTCGGCGGAGCGCCTCGTCGTAGCGGCTCAACCATTCGGCCATCCCGCACGCAGGCTGTACAAGCAAGCGGTCTTTCAGCGTTGTCCATACGCCTTTGAATCTCAGGCGACGCGGCGGGACGTGTGCCAGCTTCGCCGCTTGACGTCGAAACTGCGCCACCAAGTTGTAGGCCACGACCGACGTATAGAGTTCCTTCTTGAACATCTCCACGCTTTTCGCCCGGATGTTCTCCGCGTCCAGCGTCACCTTGAAGTCGCGAATATCGAACTCCACGTCATAGCGACGTCGGTAGGCCGTCGCCGCCGTGGGGCCGTCCCACTCCAGATCGCTGACCAAGTACAGCGGCTTATCGGACGGGATGTCCACTTCATGGATGACGACGTCGAGAGACGCATCCGCGGGCAAGCCGGGAGTGCTTTGGCGATCTTTGTCGCTGGGGGTCCAGAGTAAATGAAACGTCTTGTGCCCCGGGCCTTCGTCGATCAACACGGCGCGGCGACGCAACGCCTTGAATCGCACGCCGCTCAAGCGAAACAAGAAGTTATGCCCGGCGTGGACAGCGTGATGCGCAACGCTGTAGATCCCGAAACCGGAGTCGGCCAGCACGATCGACCGGGCCGGCAACTGCTTGAGGATCCGCCGAGCCTGGACGGCTTCGCTGGCGTTGTTTTCGCCGTACATCGGATCGATTTGCGGCAGCAACGCACAGCCGCTTTGCAGTTCGTTGGCGATCATCAACCGCGCCACCGGCCAGACCGACTCGCCATGTTGATTGGGCGCCGGCGGATATGCTTTCTTCAGCGCGGGGGTCGGCGCGAGCGTGGTGGTCGTACCATCCAGGATGAACGCTCGCTGTCCATCGGCGAACGGCTCGCTGATTTCTCCGAGGTAATTGCAGACGCGATTGGAGAAGTCGAAGATGAACTCTACGGGCAAACGTTTTCGGGCCCGAGCGTAGGCGCCCGAATTCCCCGACAGGCTTTGCTCTCGAACCCGCTTGTTGTCGGGAAACAGGTCGCGACCGTGGCTGACAACGTGCGAAACGACTTCCTCGAGCGTCTTTCCGCGGCCCAGACGCTGCAAGATCAGCATCCACAACGTGACGCCGTGCGTGTAGACCATTTTGCTCGTGCTGCGACCGGCGAAATCGAGACCGACTTGTTGCTGCGAAGTCTCCATGATCGAGCTAAGCAATTTGGCCGCCGACTCGAGATCGTTGGCAACGGCCTTTGCATTCGTGGGAAGGCGCGGCATGATGCATCCTTGCAAAAATGGCAGGTATTGAGAAATACCTGTCCCGATGCGCAAAAGTCATGCCAAACGTTCAGCGAGAACGCAAAATTCGGAAAGTAAGCGGCATTGGGCTCAGAGGCCGTGAATGATATGAGTATTGATGTTTGGCGCGGGATGCGGCGCGGGTCGGCCGGTTTCGAATTTTTTGTCGACTTCGGCTAGCCCGACGCAGTGGAGGACGTTTCGCCGGCGGCGTCGCGTCGCCGCGGACGTTCGCTAGACTGCCTGATTTATGTCGTTCCCTCTTTTTTCAGTCCTAGCTGGGTTTTAGAGCCGCCTCGGCGCGCAGCGCCGGCGCTCGGATCAAGTTATGCGCCAGTGCGTACCACAACGCGACCGCTTTCACTTTCCGCAAACCGCGGACAATGAACCGTTGCAGGCCCCGATTGCGAGCGTGGGCATTGCTGCACTCCGCCGTCGCGGCGCGCTGTTTGTAGATTTCCTTGGCCTCGTCCGTCGCCATCCGCTTACGCCACTCTGCCACTGCGTGACTGTCGTCGGCGCGTGGTTCATGAGGATCGCGGTTCGGGTCTTTCGACTTCATTACCGGGGCGAATACGATCGTGCCGCCCCGCGGTGCGCTGACCGTGTCGATGTCTTCCTTTTTCACGAAGCCGCCGTCGACCAACATCTCGCCCGGAGTTTTGCCGTACCGGGTTTCATGCTGCTTGACCATCGGCGCCATCTGCCCCTGGTCGCCGCCGGAATTCGTGACTTCCACGCCGGTGATGACCTGCGAATCGGCGGCCGTGGCGAACTGAACGTTGAAGGCCGGGCGAAAGCCCCCGTCCCCCATCTTCATCGTGCGCGCGTCGGCATCCGTCGTGGAAGCACGGGCCTTCTCCTTATCGGCGGCTTTTTTAGCCGCTTCGATTTGAGGAATTTGGTTCAACGCGGCGCGAATCCTTTCCTCCCGTTCCTCGGCGGCGCGTTGCCGGGCTGCACGTTGCCGGTCCGTTGCCCCGGCGGGATCCGCCTCCAGTTCCGAACGCAACGCCTCAACCTGTTGTTTAGCCTCGGCCAGCAGTTCCTCCAAGGTCGCTTTCCGTCGGAACGAAGCGGCTCCGGCGCTGGCCCGGACCTTCATCCCGTCCTGGGCTACGCGATCCAGCGAAACCAAGCCTTCGGCCATCAACGAGGCCACGCTTTCGGTCAACAGTCGATCCAGCAGTTCCACGTGCCGAGTACGGAAATCAGAAAGCGTGTGGTAGTTCATCGACACGTCGCCGCAAATCCACATGTAAGCGACGTGCTGTTCACACAGCCGGTCCAGCTCGCGGGCGCTGCCGACGCCGCGCAAGGTAGCATACAACCACAGCGTAAACAGAATCCGCGGGTCGGCGGCCGGGTGGCCGGGTCGGCCCGCCACGGAAGCGATTTGATCGTAAATCGGCGAGAGGTCCAACCCTTCGACGAATTTCCATACGATCCTCGCTTGATGATCGTCGGGCAGCAGGTCGTTCAACGCGCACGCCCGAAACTGGATCTGGTCGCGAACCGCACATCGCAGCCGAGGCTGTCCGCCCTGGCGCGGCTCCTCGGCACGGGCTGCCGGATCGACCGCCGGCATCTCGAACAAAAACTGGTTGTCCATTGTAGAATCCGTCCGTCGGGACACACGCGAATCCATGACCGCCATCAATTTAGCGCCAGACCGCAATCGGTCAACCGTCGAAAGCGAAAGATTCACAGCCTCTCACGCCTCCTTGCGAAATCAGCCATCCTTGGACAACTTCCGATTTCGCAAGATACCCGACGGCTCACGTCACGTCTCCCGAAACGAGTTCGTCTATCGAAAATGCCCCCGCTACGCGGCGGCAAAATGGGAATGCGCCCGTTCATTCGACGTGGCAACACATTTGGCGCATGAACCTCTA
>DAHVFK010000405.1 GCA_027317055.1 Betaproteobacteria bacterium
GCCTTGCACAGAGCCTGGTCGAATACGCCGTGGAGGAAAAGCGCATGGTGGTGCCGCGACCCGAGCTCGAGCCACTCGCCGCCGGCATTGCGCGCCTGCGCGACGCCATCGAGCGCCTGGAAAAGCGCGTCGAGCGGATCGCCTGAGCCGAGCCGTGTCCCGCCTGTTCCGCCTGCTGCGCATCATCTCGATCGGATTGCGCTTCGGGCTGCACCAGCTGGTCCCGCGCTTCGAGCACAACCGCCTGATCGCCCTCTTCGCGCGCTCGGATGCCGGCCCGCGCGCGGTGCGCCTGAGGCGCGCGCTTGAGACGCTGGGACCGATCTTCGTCAAGTTCGGCCAGGTATTGTCCACCCGCCGCGACCTGTTGCCGTCAGACATCGCCGACGAGCTGGCCAAGCTGCAGGACCGGGTGCCGCCCTTTCCCTCCGCTCAGGCGGCGGAGGAGATCGAGCGCTCCCTGGGCAGGAGCATTGCCGAGGTGTTCAGCGAATTCGAGCGCGATCCGGTCGCGAGCGCCTCGATTGCGCAAGTGCACCTGGCGATTCTGCACGACGGGCGCGAGGTGGCAGTCAAGGTGCTGCGGCCGCACGTCGAGGCGGCGGTGGCGAAGGACCTCGCGCTGCTCGAGTCCGCCGCCGGGCTGATCGAGCGGCTGTGGGTCGACGGTCGCCGGCTCAAGCCGCGCGAAGTGGTGGCAGAGTTCTCGCGCCATCTCGAGGACGAGCTGGACCTGATGCGCGAGGCCGCGAACGCGAGCCAGTTGCGGCGCAATTTCGTCGATTCAACGCTGCTGCTGGTGCCCGAGATCTACTGGGACTGGTGCTCGCAGCGCGTGATGGTGATGGAGCGCATGCACGGCACCCCGGTGTCGCAGGTTGCGACCCTGCGCGCGAAAGGCATCGACATCCCGCGCCTGGCGCGGGCCGGGGTCGAGATCTTCTTCACCCAGGTGTTCCGCGACGGCTTCTTCCATGCCGACATGCACCCCGGCAACATCTTCGTCGCCGACGACGGCCGCTACGTGGCGCTTGATTTCGGGATCATGGGCGCGCTGACGGAAACCGACAAGAACTACCTGGCGCAGAACTTCATCGCGTTCTTCAACCGCGACTACCGGCGCGTGGCGCAGGCGCACCTGGACGCCGGCTGGGTGCCGGAGGAGACGCGCGTGGACGAGTTCGAGGCGGCGATTCGCGCCGTGTGCGAGCCGATTTTCGCCCGGCCGCTGAAGGAAATCTACTTCGGCAAGCTGCTGCTGCGCCTGTTCCAGACCTCGCGCCGCTTCAACGTCGCAATCCAGCCCCAGCTGGTGATGCTGCAAAAGACGCTGCTCAATATCGAGGGACTGGGGCGCGAGCTCGATCCCGAGCTCGACTTGTGGCAGACCGCAAAGCCGTACCTCGAGCGCTGGATGAGCGAACAGATAGGCTGGCGCGGCCTGCTCAAGGCGCTACGGCAAGAGGCGCCGTACTGGGCCGCGACGCTGCCGCAACTGCCGCGACTGGTGCACCGAGCCGTAGCCGAGGACCGGCTCGGCACGATCGAGCGGGCGCTGGCACGGCTGGGCGCGCAGAACGCGCGCCGCAACGGCCTGCTTGCCGGCCTGGTCGCGCTGCTGGCGGTCGCGCTTGCGCTGAAGCTGGCGGGTCTGTTGTAGACTTCGGCGCCGTAGAGCAGACATGGTCCACTCCTCGGTCATCTGGTTCGTCGTCCTGTACATCGCCGCCTCGATCGGCATCGGGCTGTATGCTGGCCTGCGCGTGCACAACACCAGGGACTACGCGGTCGCCGGGCGATCGCTTCCGTTTTACGTCGTGACCGCGACCGTGTTCGCGACCTGGTTCGGCTCCGAGACCGTGCTCGGGATACCGGCGCGATTCATCGAGACCGGGCTCGGCGGCGTGGTGGAGGACCCCTTCGGCTCCTCCATGTGCCTGGTGCTGGTGGGGCTGTTCTTCGCCGCCAAACTGTACAAGATGGACCTGCTTACCATCGGCGACTTCTACCGCCGGCGCTTCAACCCGACGGTGGAGATGCTGACCAGCCTCGCGATCGTCGCCTCGTACCTGGGCTGGGTATCCGCCCAGATCGTCGCCCTGGGGTTGGTGTTCAATGTGCTCTCGGGCGGCGCGCTCGCGACACCGGTGGCGATCATGCTCGGTGCGGCGATCGTCACCGGTTATACGATGTTCGGCGGAATGGTGTCGGTGGCGTGGACCGATTTCATGCAAATGACGATCATCGTCGTCGGCATGCTGTACATCGCCTGGGTGGTCGGAGATCAGGCCGGAGGGGTGCACGCGGTGCTCGCGCATGCCCAGAACGCGGGCCGCATGCAGTTCCTGCCCGAGCCCAAGCTGCGCGACATGCTGTGGTTCTTCGGCGCCGCGATCACCATGATGTTCGGCTCGATTCCGCAGCAGGACGTATTCCAGCGCGTCACCTCGGCGCGCACGGTGCGTATCTCGGTGTGGGCGACCGTGACGGGGGGCGTGCTGTATTTCTTCTTCGCCTTCGTTCCGATGTACCTCGGCTATTCGGCGTTCCTGATCGACTCCGACCTGGTGAAATCCCACCTGCAGAGCGATCCGCAGCATATCCTGCCGCAACTCGTGCTCGCGCACACGCCGCAGCTGGCGCAGATCATGTTCTTCGGCGCGCTGCTGTCGGCGATCATGTCGACCGCCAGCGGCACGCTGCTCGCACCTTCGGTGACATTCACCGAGAACGTGCTCAAGCGCTTCCTGCGCAGGGACCTGGGCGATCGCCAGCTGCTGTGGACCATGCGCGCGGTGGTCGCGGGCTTCGCGCTCATGGTGACGCTGTTCGCGCTCAACTCGAGCTCGGGGATCTACGAGATGGTGGGCAACGCCTACAAGGTGACGCTGGTCGGGGCGTTCGTGCCGCTGGTGGCGGGCCTTTACTGGAAGCGCGCCAATTCGCAGGGCGCGCTGCTTTCGATCGCCTTCGGCATGGCGACCTGGCTGGCACTGGAGGCGCTCGCGCCCGACGCGCTGGTGCCGCCCCAGCTGGCGGGGTTCTTCGCCGCCATAACCTGGATGGTGATCGGGTCGCTGATGCCGCAGCTGCGACAGCCGGCGCAACGGCGGGCCGCGGCGACCCGCTGAGCCGCCGTCCGCGCGGCTAGAATGGGACGATGCGCGCGTCGCCCCTGGCCCGCTCCCTGTTCGTCGTCTACGCCCTGCTGGTCGTGTATGCGTCGCTGTATCCCCTGTCGGGCTGGCGCGATCAGGGCCTGTCGGCCTTCGCCTATCTGACCGCATCGCCGCCGCGCTACGTCACAGCGTTCGACATCGTCGCGAACCTGCTCGGATATCTGCCGTACGGGTTGTTCTGCGTGCTGGCGGTCTATCCACGGCTGCGCGGCGGATACGCGCTTGCGGCGGCGGGCGCCAGCGGCGCCTTGCTCTCGATGCTGATGGAGGCGGCGCAGAGCTTCCTGCCGACGCGGGTGCCGTCCAATCTAGATGTGGCGTGCAACCTCGCCGGCGCGCTCGCCGGTGCGGCGCTCGGCATCCGGCTTGCGACATGGCTGCTCGACGGCGGTCCGCTCAAGCGGCTGCGCGCGCAAGCCATCCTGCCCGGCCACGCCGCCGACCTGGGCTTGGT
>DAHVFK010000406.1 GCA_027317055.1 Betaproteobacteria bacterium
GTGATGATCTCGTACGCGCCTTCGTGCGAAAGCGCCTGCTTGTGCGGGCGCGCCGAGCGCAGGGCGTCGTACTGGTCGCAGATATTCATGATGCGGGCCGAGATCGGGATCAGCTGGCCCTTCAGGCGCCCGGGGTAACCGCTTCCGTCCCAGCGCTCGTGATGGTGCATCGCGATTTCGGCCCCCATGCGCAGGTAAGGCGAATCGCCGGTGCCGATCAGCTGGGCGCCGACCGCAGCGTGCGACTTCATGACTTCCCATTCGTCCTGACTGAGCGGTCCGCGCTTGAACAGGATCGCGTCGGGGATCGCGATCTTGCCGATGTCGTGCATCGGGCTCGAGTAATGGATCGCTTCGCAGAAGCCCTGGTTCATGCCGATCGCCAGCGCAATGTCCTCCGTGTAATAGCTGATGCGGCGCACGTGCGCGCCGCTTTCCTCGTCCTTGTAGGCGGCCGCGCGGCACAGCGTTTCGATCGTCTCGCGGTAGCTGCCCAGCACCTCGCGCGAGCGCTCCTGCACCTGCTGCTCCAGGGTCCGGTTCCGGTCCGTCAGAAAGTTGTTGTATTCCTTGAGCAGCAGCACGTTCTTGACGCGCAGCGAAAGCTCGCTGCGGTTCACCGGCTTGGTGAGGAACTCCTGCACCCCCGCCTCGAGCGCACGCATCCGGGAGCGGTTGTCCCCGAGCACGGTGACCATGATGATCGGGATGGTGCGCGTGCGCTCCGAGGACTTCAGCGCCTCGGCGACCTGGAATCCGTCCATGGCCGGCATCTGCGCATCGAGCAGCACGATGTCCGGCAGCTCGGCCTCGGCCGCGACGACGGCGCGCAGTCCGTGTTCGGCCGTGGACACCCGGTATCCCTCCAGTTCCATGTGCCGCTGCAGCAGCGCCCGCATGCTCTCGTCGTCGTCGACGATCAGCACCAGGGGGCTCTTCTTGATCGGGTGGCTCATCTATGCGTCAATCGGATTGCGTCGCGTTGCGCCCGATCATAGCAGCGCCGCCGCCCCCATGACGGCGAATGCGGCCGCCGCAACCAGGTGCACCGTGCGCACCGGCACGCGCCGCAGCAGGCGCTCGCCGAGGAACACAACGGGGGCGTCGGCGATCAGCATGCCGGACGTCGTCCCGGCGAGCACCCAGCCGAACGAGCCGTAGTGCGCCGCGAGCGCGACGGTCGCGACCTGGGTCTTGTCGCCCATCTCAACCAGGAAGAAGGCGACCAGCGTCGTGCCGAACACGCCCAGGCGCGCGAGCCGGTTTTCCTCTTTGTCCAACTTGTCCGGCACCATCGTCCACACCGCAATGGCGATGAACGACAGGCCGAGGATCCAGCGCAGCACGCCCGGGTCCACCGCAGTTGTGATCCACTTGCCTGCGGCCGCGGCGAGCGCGTGGTTGGCGAGCGTGGCGAGCAGGATTCCGAGCACGATAGGCAGCGGGCGCCGGTAGCGCGCCGCGAGCATGAGCGCGAGCAGCTGGGTCTTGTCGCCGACTTCGGCCAGCGCGACCACGCCGGCGGAGACGAGGAATGCTTCCATGACCGCCTCTTTGTTTGAGCAAAAAAAAGCCCGGTCTCCCGGGCCTTTCTTGCTGCGTCGCGCCGACTCAGATCGGGCGGACGTTCGCCGCTTGCATGCCCTTCGGGCCTTTCTGCGACTCGAATTCGACCTTCTGGCCTTCCTTGAGCGACTTGTAGCCGCTCATCTGGATCGCGCTGTGATGCGCGAAAACGTCTTCGCCGCCCTCGTCGGGGGTAATGAAGCCGAAGCCTTTCTGGTCGCTAAACCATTTAACTGTACCGGTGGCCATTCTGTTTCCTTTGCTTGATTAGCCGAGGCAAAACCGGGCCTAGGCAGCCGGGCACGACGATCAAGAAGGGGAACTGTCTGCCACTACGGACGCCGGGATTCGGCGGGGAGAGGTCTGCACAAATTCACTGCTTGACTGGGTCTGCGGCGCGCAGTGTACCACGGCCCGCCCCGGGCGCGTTAGGATCGAGATTCCCGGATCCCGGTCGCCGAGCGCCCCATGACAGACCTCTCCGATATCGCCTCCTCCTCTTTCTGGCGCGTCAATCCCCCCGACGCCGACCCCGCCGAAACGCGCGAATGGCTCGAGGCGTTCGATGCCCTGGTGCAGGCCGAAGGGCGCGAGCGCGCCATGTTCCTGCTCAGGAAGCTGCTCGAGCACGCGCGCGCGCGCCGCGTGCCGATGCCGCCGGTCCTGAACACGCCGTACCGCAACAGCGTCGCGCTCGCCGAGCAGCCGCAGTTTCCCGGCAACCTCGAGCTCGAGCAGCGCCTGTCGGCGATCGTGCGCTGGAACGCGCTCGCCATGGTGGTGCAGGCCAACCGCGCCCATCCCGAGCTGGGCGGGCACATCGCGAGCTACGCCTCCGCCGCCGACCTGTTCGAGGTCGGCTTCAACCACTTTTTCCGCGCCGGCCAGGACGGCGACCTGGTGTACTTCCAGCCGCACTCGGCGCCGGGCGTGTACGCGCGGGCCTTCCTGGAAGGAAGGCTCACGCAAGAAAACCTCATGCACTACCGGCGCGAAACCGGCGGCAAGGGGCTTTCCTCCTATTGCCATCCTTACCTCATGCCGTCGTTCTGGCAGTTCCCGACCGGCTCGATGGGCCTGGGGCCGATCACCGCGATCTACCAGGCGCGCTTCATGCGCTACCTCGCCGACCGCAGCCTGAAGGACAGCGCCGCGCGCAAGGTATGGGCCTTCGTCGGCGACGGCGAGATGGACGAGCCCGAGTCGCTCGCCGGGCTGTCGCTCGCGGCGCGCGAGGGGCTGGACAACCTTATCTTCGTGGTCAACTGCAACCTGCAGCGCCTCGATGGCCCGGTGCGCGGCAACGGCTCGATCGTGCAGGAGCTCGAGGGCCTGTTCGCGGGCGCGGGCTGGAACGTGTTGAAGCTGCTGTGGGGCTCGGACTGGGACCCGCTGTTCGCGCGCGACGACGACGGCGTGCTGCTCAAGCGGCTGCACGAGACGGTCGACGGCGAGTTCCAGACCTACGCCGCGACCGACGGTCGCTTCAACCGCGAGCACTTCTTCAACAAGTACCCCGAGCTCACCGCGCTGATCTCCGACATGTCGGACGACGATATCGACCGCCTGCGCCGCGGCGGGCACGACCCGGTCAAGATCTACGCCGCCTACCACGCGGCGCTCGAGCACAAGGGCCGCCCGACGGTGGTGCTGGCGCAAACCAAGAAGGGCTACGGCATGGGCCACTGGGGCCAGGGCAAGATGGGCACCCACCAGCAGAAGAAACTGGACGACGAGGCGCTCAAGGCGTTCCGCGACCGCTTCTCGCTGCCGCTGTCGGACGAGGACGTCACCGCGCTGCGCCTGTTCAAGCCCGGTCCCGACGCGCCGGAGATGAAGTACCTGCACGCGCAGCGCGCGCGACTGGGCGGCTACCTGCCGGCGCGCTCGGCCGCGGCGCCGAAGCTCGCCGTGCCGGGCCTGCCGCGCTTTGCCGAGGGTACGACGCGCGAGCAGTCGACCACCATGGTGTTCGTGCAGCTGCTAGCGCAGCTGCTCAAGGACCCGAAGCTCGGCCCGCGCGTGGTGCCGATCGTGGCCGACGAAGCGCGCACATTCGGCATGC
>DAHVFK010000407.1 GCA_027317055.1 Betaproteobacteria bacterium
GCGCCAGCACCGGCATGGCGAGCTTCTTTTTCAGATCCTTCCGGTCGTGGACCAGATCGATGCCCGCGGCGGCGCGGTAGTCCTCGCAGGTCGCGTGGATGGTGCGCGGGTCGCTGAAGGCACGGGCGTACTCGCGCAGCGCTGCCTTCGAGAAGGGCTTGAGGCCAGAGATGCCGCGCCCGATGCGCCCGAGCACGTAATCCGGCCCGACCGCGCGCAGCATCTTCTCCGGCAGCGGCGCCGGCTGGATAAGGAAGAACCAGTGGTAGTAGGCGCGTGCGAAGGACATGTCGGTCTTCTCGAACATCCTGAGCGTGGGCGAGATGTCCATGACGGTGAGCGTGCGCACGCGCTTGCCGTGGTCGCGCGCCAGGCGGTGCGCGACGCGCGCGCCGCGGTCGTGCCCGACCAGGTGGAAGCTCGGGTGGCCGAGCTTCGCCATCACCTCGACCATGTCCTGCGCCATGGCGCGCTTGGAATAGTTCGAGTGGTCGCTGAGGCCCTTCGGCTTGGACGAGTCGCCGTAGCCGCGCAGGTCGGGGCATACCACCGCGTGGCGGCGCGCGAGCGCCGGCGCCACCTTGTGCCACATGGCATGCGTCTCGGGGTAGCCGTGCAGCAGCAGCAGCGGCGGCCCTTCGCCCGCCGTCACGAGGTTGATCGTGGCGCCGCGGGTGCGGATCTTCTTGGTTTTGAAACCCGGGAAAAGCGACATCTAGGACCTCGCGACGATGGTGACCCCGATGATGATGACCGCGATGCCGGCGATGCGCTGCAGCGTGACCGGCTCGCCGAGCAGCCACCACGCCAGCACCGCGTTGATGGCGAAGCCGACCGAGAGCATCGGGTAGGCCACGCTCACCTCCACGCGCGACAGCGCCATCAGCCACACCACCAGGCTCACCGCGTAGCAGGCCATGCCGCCCAGGACGTAGGGATTGGCGGCGAACTTGAGGCCGATGGCGAAAGCCTCGCGCAGCGCGAACTCGAAATGCCCGATCGAGTTGGTGCCCGCCTTGAGCAGTAGCTGGGCGAAGGTGTTGAGCAGCACGCCGGCTGCGATCAGGCCGAAGCTCACCGCATTCATGGTCTTCCTTTCATTCGAACAGCAGCGCCGCGGTGACGCGGCGGTCCTCGGACACCAGGATATTGTAGGTGCGGCAGGCCGCCTTGAGGTCCATCACTTCGAGTCCGATGCGCGCGCCCGCCAGGGGCGAAGTCAGGCGCGGGTGCGGAAAGCGCAGCCGCGGCCCGGTGCCGAGCAGCACGATTTCCGGCCCCAGCGCTGCCAGCGCCGCGAAGTGCTCCTCGCGCAGCGCATCGAAGCTCCCCGCCTCCCACGCGATGACGCGCTCCGGGGCCACGATCAGGCTGCTGCTGTGGCGCTCGCCGTTGATCAGCACGTAGCCCTCGCCGTAGCCGGTGACCATGTACACGCCGGCGCGCGTCTCGCGCTCGAACTTCACCCCGCGCCCCCTTGCAGCGCGAGCGTGCCGGAGCGCCCGGGCACCGGCCCCTCGAGCACGCGGCAGCGCGGCAGCGCCGCGGCATCGAGCGCGGCGTAGAGCTCGCGCAGCGCAACCAGCTGGTAGCCGAGCGCGCGCCAGCCCTCGAGCAGGCGAGCGAACTGCGGCGCCAGGCGCCCGCCCTCGAGCTCGGCGTGGAGCGTATAGACGTGCCCCTGCGGCGGCGCCTCGCGCGAGAGCGCGAGCACCCGCGCCACGGCGTCGTCGGCGCTCGCGCCGTCGACCCCGATCAGCTCGTCCAGCGTGGGCAGCGTAGTCGGCAGCTGCGGCACCCCCGCCGCGCCGCCCTCGAGCGCCGGCACGAAGGGCCCGAGGCCGCGGGTGTCGGAGGCGTAGTCCAAGCCGAGCTCGCGCTCGGCGGCGAAGGCGTGCGCGTTCATCTGCCAGCCGGCCGCGCCGTGCACCCGCGCCGGCTGGCCGAACACCTCGGCGTAGCGTTCGAAGGCGCGCCGCATCTCGGCGCGCGTCCAGTCCGCGCCGGCGCGCGCCACGCCGTCCTGCCAGCGCACGTGGTCCCAGCAGTGGATTCCGGTTTCGAAGCCGGCGTCGCGCGCGGCGCGCAGCTCGGCCGCGCAGCGCGCGCCGATGTCGGGCCCGGGCAGCAGGGTGCCGTAGAGCAGGGTGCGAATCCCGTAGTGCTCGAGCACCGAGGTGCGCGCCACCTTGCCGACGAAGCCGCGCCGGAACACGCGCTTGACGGCGCGGCCGGTGTGGTCGGGGCCGAGGGAAAACAGGAAAGTGGCGCCCGCGCGCTGCCCGGCGAGGATCCGCATCAGTCGCGGCACGCCCTCGCGCGTGCCGCGGTAGGTGTCGACGTCGAGCTTGAGCGCCAGCCTCATTCGACCAGGCTGCGCGCCTCCGCGACGTGGCCGCGGTAGGCCTCGAAGATATAGTTCAGCGCGTCGCGCATTCCCACCTGCGGGCGCCACCTGAGCTCGCGCATCGTGTTGGCGATCGCCGGCACCCGGTTCTGCACGTCCTGGTAGCCTTTGCCGTAGTAGGCGTTGGCGCTGGTCTTGACGATCTTCACCTTGCGCGCGCTTTCCTTGTACTCGGGGTACTTGAGCGCCATCGACTTCATCATGCTCGCCAGCTGCGCAATCGAGTAGTTGTTGCGCGGGTTGCCGATGTTGTAGATCTTGCCGCTCGCCACGCCGCGCGGGTTGGCGATGATTTTCATCAGGGCGTTGATGCCGTCGTCGATGTAGGTGAAGGCGCGCTTCTGCTTGCCGCCATCGACCAGCTGGATCGGCTCGCCGCGCACGATGTGGCCCAGAAACTGGGTGATCACGCGCGAGCTGCCTTCCTTGGCCGCGCTGAGCGAATCGAGCCCCGCGCCGATCCAGTTGAACGGCCGGAACAGGGTGAAGTCGAAGCTCTGCTGCGCGCCGTAGGCCCAGATCACGCGGTCCATCAGCTGCTTGGAGCAGGAGTAGATCCAGCGCTGCTTGTGGATCGGCCCCAGCACCAGCTCGGAGGTCTCGGGATCGAACTCGCGGTCGCGGCTCATGCCGTAGACCTCCGAGGTCGAGGGGAAGATCAGCCGCTTGCCGTGCTTGACGCACGAGCGCACGATCGGCAGGTTGGCCTCGAAGTCGAGCTCGAACACGCGCAGCGGCTCGCGCACGTAGGTGGCCGGAGTGGCGATCGCCACCAGCGGGATCACGGTGTCGCACTTGCGGATGTGGTACTCGATCCACTCCTTGTTGATCGTGATGTCGCCCTCGAAGAAGTGAAAGCGCGGGTTGGACAGCAGGTCCGCGACGCGCTCGCTCTGCATGTCCATGCCGTACACGTCCCAGTCGGTGGTCTCGAGCACGCGCTTGGAGAGGTGGTGGCCGATGAAGCCGTTGACGCCGAGGACGAGGAGTTTTTTCATGGGGTCTTTGCTTGTCAGTCGAAAGATACGGGTTCCGGGCCGAAGCGCGCCTGCAGCTCGGCGGCGCCCGCTGCGCGGCCGTCGAGCTCGAATTCGAACAGCCGCAGCCGACCGCCGGAGGCGCAGTCGATGTAGCAGCGCACCCCTTCGCAGTATAGGGCCGGCGCGGCGGACGCGCCCGCGCGAGCGGGCTCGATG
>DAHVFK010000408.1 GCA_027317055.1 Betaproteobacteria bacterium
TCGAAGCCCTCGTCCTGGGTCGCGAGGCCGACCCAGTCCTCGGCGCAGCCGAGCGCGCGCGCGAGCGCCGCGCGCGCAAGCCGCGGGCGGTTGTTCTGCTGCGACAGGTGTGCGCCGATCACGTGCTGCAGGCGCGAGCGCTCGAGCGCGCCCAGCAGCTCGGCCGCCTGCTCGTTGTCGAGGTGACCGAGCGGGCCGCCGATGCGCTGCTTGAGCCAGCGCGGGTAGCCGCCGTCGCGCAGCATGGCGCGGTCGTGGTTGCACTCGAGCATCAGTGCGTCGCAACCCGAGAGCATCTCGAGCACGTGCGGCGTCGGCGCTCCGATGTCGGTCAGCACGCCGAGGCTCCACGCACCGTCCGAGAGCACGTACTGCACCGGCTCGCGCGCGTCGTGCGGCACGGTGAAGGGGCGCGCCTCGAGCGCGCCCACGGCGAAGGCGGTGCGGCCGTCGACCAGCTCGGTGCGCACGCCCTCCACCGCCTTGCCGGCGTCGGCCGACGCACGCAGCGTGCCGCGCGTGAGGTAGAGCGTGAGCGAATGCGCCGCGGCGAACGCGAACGCGCCGCCGACGTGGTCTTCGTGCTCGTGCGTGACGAGGATCGCGCTTAGCCCGGCTGGATCAATCCCAAGCCGCGCGAGGCGGCGCGCGGTCTCGCGCGGCGACAGGCCGCAGTCGAGCAGCACCCGGGTGCCGCTCGCCTCCGCCACCAGGCAGTTGCCGCGGCTGCCGCTGGCGAGCGAAGCGAAGCGCACGCGCGCCCGGCCGCTACTTGAGCTGCTGCAGCAGGAGCGAGAGGATGCGGCGCGAGGTCTCGGTGTTGACGTTGGCGCCGGTCTTGTCCTGCACCTCGACTACGCTGTCGTCCTTCGCGTCCTTGACCGTCACGCGGTACTGCTCGGCGACCACCTTCTTGTCGTTGCTGCGCCAGAACGCGAGCGAGGCGAAGAAGCCCTTCTTCTCCTTGCCTTCGGGCACCTCGGGGTCGGCGTAGCGCACGTAGTACACGCCTTGGTCGCGGTTGCGGTCCTCGACCGTGAAGCCGACGCGGTCGAGCGCGAGACCCACCCGGCGCCAGGCGCGGTCGAAAGGCTCGTGCACCGTGAGCGCCTGGACTCCGCCGGGCGCTTGGCCGATCTCGGCCAGCGGCTTGCCCTGCGCGGTAGCCACCTGCTGCTTGGCGACTTCTTCCTTGGCGCCCAGCCGCACCATCAGGCGGCGCAGGAACTCGGCTTCCAGGCCCGGGTCTGGCGGGCGCGGCTGCCACGCGAGCGTGACGCGCTCCTGGTCCTTGTAGACCTCCTCCAGGCCCTGGTGGCTGATGTAGACCTCGGTGCCCTTGCCGTCGGGCGTGCGCTCGAGCCGGGTGCGGAACCGGTCGCGCAGGCCGGTGGAATACAGCGGGCCGATCACCCTTTGCAGGCTGAAGCCCCCCATTTCCCCCGGCAGCTTGGCGCGGTCCTCGGCCCAGCCGGTCTGCATGATGCCGAGCTGCGGCTGATCGACGTTGATCAGGAAACCGTTCGCCTGCCAGAAATCCTTCAACAGCGGCCACAGCTGCTCCGGCGTCTCGTTCGAGACCACCAGCCAGCGCTCGCTGCCGTCGCGCGCGATGTGCATGTCGGGAATCCGGGGCAGGACCGTACCGCTGTCGGCACGGCCCTGCTGCGCACGCGTGGACTCGTAGCGCGAGAGCGTAGTCTCGCCGCCGGCGGGCACCGCATAGCGATTGTCGTTGGTCGGCGCCGTCAGGTCGGGCGGGATCTCGAGCGAGCGCAGCGTGCCGGCGGACTTGTAGTCGATCGGCTTGCCCTCGAGCAGGGTGTTGGCGGTACTGCAGGCGGCGAGCAGCGCGGCGGCCGCGAGCGCGGCCGCCGCGCAAAAGCGAGACCGCATCAGGCGCGCCCCTCGACCACCCGCAGGCCGGGCAGCGAAACCCCCGCCTCGTGCAGCGCCTCGCGCACCGACTGATGGAACTTGTCCGACAGCGGCGTCATCGGCAGGCGCAGTCCGGCGGCCATCATGCCCATCTCGGCCAGTGCCCACTTGACCGGGATCGGGTTGGCCTCGAGGAACAGGCCCTGGTGCAGCGGCAGCAGCCTCAGGTTGATCTCGCGCGCCCGCTTCACGTCGCCCACCAGCGCCGCGGCGCACATCTGGTGCATCGCCTTGGGCGCCACGTTCGCGGTGACCGAGATCACGCCGTGCCCGCCCATCAGGATCAGCGCCAGCGCGGTCGAGTCCTCGCCGCTGTAGATCGCGAAGTCGCGCGGCGCGCGCTTGATGAGGTCGGTGCCGCGCTCGACGTTCGCGGTCGCGTCCTTGATGCCGATGATACTGGGCACCTGCGCCAGGCGCAGCACGGTGTCGTTGTGCAGGTCCGCCACGGTGCGGCCCGGGACGTTGTAGACGATCATCGGCAGTCCGACCTTGTCGGCGACGGCGCGGAAATGCCGGTACAGCCCTTCCTGGGTCGGCTTATTGTAGTACGGCACCACCGACAGGCAGGCGGTGGCGCCGGCGTGCCTGGCCGACTCGGTGAGCTCGATCGCCTCGGCGGTCGAGTTGCCGCCGGTGCCGGCCACGATCGGGATGCGGCCCTTGGCGTGCTCGACCGCGATGCGGATAAGCTCCTTGTGCTCGTCGAAGTCCACCGTCGGCGACTCGCCGGTGGTACCGACCACGACGATGCCGTCGGTGCCCTCGGCGACGTGCCAGTCGATCAGCTTCCTGAAGCTCTCGAGGTCCAGGCTGCCGTCCTCGTGCATCGGGGTGACGATCGCAACCAGGCTTCCGGTGATCATGGGGTCCGCCTCTTCGTTTTCCGTTTGATAACGCGAAAGTTTAACTGCTTCAGGGCTCGAGCGCGACCAGATCGACGGTTCCGCGCACGGCGCATAGGCGCTGAATCATCGCCGGCTTGGGCTGCTCCGCCCGCCCCTGCTCGAACGCCGCGACCGTCAGCTCGCGCCCGAACGCGGCCAGCAGCTCTCCCGGCGCGAGCAGGAAGTCGGGGTTAGACGGCTTTCCGTAGCGCTCGTTCCCCGCCATGAAGGTTTCGACGATCAGAACCCCGCCCGGCGCCAGCGCCTCGATCAAGATCCTGAATAGCGGGCGGTAAAGGTAGTTGGTAACCACGATCCCGGCGAAGCGCCGCCCTGCGAGCGGCCAGGGGCTGCCGTCCTCCAGGTCGGCGCAGACGGCGACCACACCCGCAACGCCTTGCAGCGCCGCGAGCGCCTCGCGGTTGCGGTCGAGCGCGCTCACGCGGTGTCCGAGCGAGGCCAGCAGCCGCGCGTGGCGGCCGTCGCCGCAGGCGAGGTCGAGCGCCTCGCCGCGCCGGATCAGCGGCGCCCAGCGCACGACCCAGGGCGAAGGCGGCAGCGCGGCGTGGCTCATGCGATCGTCAGAAGACGAACACGCCCTTGCCGCTGCTCTGGCAGTCGAACAGTCGGTAGGCCTCGGCCGCCTGCTCGAGCTTCCAGCGCTGGGTGATGAGTCTCCCGAGCGGCAGCCCGCGCGCCGCGATGAACTGCGCGCATTCCATCTGCCCGACGCTCGAGAAGGTCCACGACCCGATCAGCGTCACCTGGCGCC
>DAHVFK010000409.1 GCA_027317055.1 Betaproteobacteria bacterium
GTCTACGGGGAAGGTGAGAAGGTCTCGCTGAGCGAACTGCGCTACTCGGCCGGCCTGGGCCTCAACTGGAGCTCTCCGTTCGGTCCCCTGCGTCTGTCTCTGGGCATTCCGCTCAACAAGAAGCCAGGTGACAACGTGCAGAGGTTACAATTCACTTTTGGCACTGCCTTCTGAGTTCGGCGCGGATATGACCAACATGCGGTTTCCCACAGTTCTCGCCGCGGCCGTCGTGCTGGCGGTTATCGTGCCGACTTCTGCATTCGCCCAAACCAAGATCGGCTTCGTCAACACGGAGCGGATCCTGCGCGATTCGGCGCCTGCGGCGCAGGCCTCGAAAAGGCTGGAAAGCGAGTTTGCCAAGAAGCAGCAGGATTTGCAGAAGCTCTCCGATCAGCTCAAGAAGATGCAGAGCGATCTCGAGAAGAACGCCGTGACGATGTCGGACACGCAGCGCCGCAGCAAGGAGCGCGAATTCAACGAGCTCAACCGGGAGTTGCAACGCAGAGACCGAGACTTCCGAGACGAGGTTAATCAACGCCGCAACGAGGAGATGGCGCAGCTGCTCGACAAGGCGAATCGGGTAATCCGGCAGATTGCGGAGCAAGAACATTACGATGCCATCCTGCAGGATGGGGTTTACGTCAATCCGCGCATTGACATAACCGACCAGGTTATCAAGGCGCTGGAGGGCAAGCCGCCCGCGAAATGACATGTTGGTGCCCTACACGCTCGCGGAGATCGCCTCGCGCCTCGGCGGCCGCGTGGTCGGCGACCCGGATACTCTGATCCGGCAGGTGGGCTCTCTGGAGCACGCGAGCGCGGACCAGATTACCTTCTTCTCGCATCTCCGGAACAAGGGAAAGCTCGCGGCAACGCGTGCGGGTGCTGTCGTTCTCGACGATGGCGCGCAGAGCCTTACGGTCATTCCGCGAATCGTCTGCGAGAACCCTTACGCATATTTCGCTCGGGTGTCGCAGCTGTTCAACCCGGTGCCGACGCCGGAGCCCGGCCAGCATTCGACGGCGCAGGTCTCGCCCGCTGCACGCGTCGCCGCTTCGGCGCGGATCGACGCGGGCGCAATCGTGGAAGACGAGGCACACATCGACGAACGGGTTTGGGTCGGGGCTGGCTGCCACGTCGGGCATGGCAGCTCGATCGGCGAGGACAGCAGGTTGTATCCGGGCGCCATTGTCTACCATGAATGCCGGGTCGGACGGCGCGCGATCGTCCACTCCGGCGCGGTGATCGGGGCGGACGGATTCGGCGTCGCCGAAGATGCCGGGCAATGGATCAAGATTCCTCAGATCGGCGGCGTTATTATCGGCGACGACGTCGAGATCGGCGCCAATACGACCATCGATCGCGGGGCGATCGACGATACCGTCGTCGAGGACGGGGTAAAGCTCGACAACCAGGTCCAGATCGGGCACAACGTGCGAATCGGCGCTCATACCGCCGTTGCAGGATGCGTCGGCGTAGCCGGCAGCGCCAACATCGGTCGGCACTGCACGATAGGAGGGGCGGCCGTGATTCTGGGTCATCTCAAGCTCGCCGACGGAGTCAATGTTTCGGCGGGCACGCTCATCTCGCGCTCGATCAACGAGCCCGGTACCTATACGGGAGTCTTCCCGTTCGACCGCAATGCATCCTGGGTGCGTAACGCCGTCCTGCTGCGTCACCTTTCCGACCTCGCGGACCGCGTCCGTGCGCTAGAAGAGCTACTCCGGACAAAGGAAAAAAATGGCTGAGATGGACGTTTACGACGTGCTCAAGCACCTACCGCAGCGCTTTCCGCTGCTCATGGTCGACCGGGTGAAAGTATGCGAGCCAGGGAAGCGGATCGTCGCACTGAAGAACGTTTCCGTTAACGAACCCTATTTTCCGGGTCATTTCCCCGGCCGCCCGATCATGCCGGGGGTGCTGATCCTGGAGGCGATGGCGCAGGCGGCTGCAATTCTGGTGTTCCGAACGGTGGGGGAGCAGCCGGGGGAGGACGGGCTGTATTACTACGCGGGCATCGACAAGGCCCGCTTCAGGAAACCGGTCGTTCCCGGGGATCAGCTTGAAATCGAAGTCGCAATCATCGGCAGCAAGCGAAGCATCTGGAAGTTCTCGTGCGCTGCCCGGGTAGGTGGCACGATCGTGGCGGAGGCCGAGATTCTCTGCACCGGGCGCACGTTCGCTGCCGAGGGTGCATGATCCACCGATCGGCGATTGTTCATCCGGAGGCCAAGCTGGCGCCGGACGTGGCGGTGGGGCCGTTTGCGATCATCGGCTCTCAGGTTGAAATCGGGGCGGGAACGTGGGTAGATTCAAACGTCTTGATCGAAGGCCGAACCCGCATCGGACGAAACAATCGCATATTTCCGTTTGCCTCGATCGGTGCCGCGCCTCAGGACAAGAAGTACGCCGACGAGGACACGGCCGTCGAGATCGGCGACGGCAACACGATTCGGGAATACGTGACGATCAACCGGGGCACGGTGCAGGACGCGGGTGTGACCAGGATCGGCAACGACAACTGGATCATGGCGTACGTGCATTTCGCGCACGATTGCCAGATCGGCAGTCACACTATATTCGCCAACTACTGCGGACTCGCGGGACACGTTCATGTCGAGGACTGGGCCATTCTCGGTGGCATGACGCTCGTGCACCAATTCGTGCGCGTCGGCGCCCACAGCTTTACCAGCATGGGTACCTACCTGCCGCGGGATCTGCCGCCGTATGTCACGGCGGCGGGCAATATGGCGAAGCCGTATGGTATCAACAGCGAAGGCTTGCGGCGGCGCGGGTTCGATGCGGAAACCATCGCCACGCTGAAACGCGCCTATCGTGCGCTGTACCGATCGGGGCTTGGCCTCGAGGAGGCGCGGCGCGAGTTGGAGAGGCTCGCCGAGAGGTGCAGCGCGGTACGGCCGATCCTCGAGTTCCTCGCGCGCTCGGCGCGCGGCATCATCCGCTAGGCCGTGCCCGACCGGTTAGGGGTCGCGATGGTTGCCGGCGAGGCCTCGGGCGACCTGCTGGGCGCCCACCTCATTGCCGCGCTCGCCGGGCACCGGCCGGAACTGCGTTTTGCCGGAATTGGCGGACCCAAGATGCAAGCGGAAGGATTCGAATCGCTCTATCCGATGGAGAAGCTGTCGGTGCGCGGCTACGCAGAGGTGTTGCGACACTACCGCGAGATCACCGGCATCCGCAGGCAGCTCGCTGCCCGCCTGATGGAGGATCGTCCATCGATCTTCATTGGAGTGGACGCGCCGGACTTCAACCTGGACCTCGAGCGAGGCCTCAAGAGCGCAGGCGTGCCGACCGTGCATTACGTCAGCCCGTCGATCTGGGCCTGGCGCGCCGGCCGCATGGGCAAGATCTCAGCGGCCGCATCCCATTTGCTTGCGCTGTTTCCCTTCGAAGCGCCGCTCTATGAGAAGGCCGGCGTTCCGGTAACCTACGTCGGCCATCCGCTGGCGGACTTGATTCCGCTGGAGGTGAACAAGGACGAGGCGCGCGCGCAGCTAAGGCTGCCGATGCGGTATCCGATCATCGCCTTGCTGCCTGGAAGCCGAAAATCCGAGCTGCACTACAT
>DAHVFK010000040.1 GCA_027317055.1 Betaproteobacteria bacterium
GGCAAACGATGGGAGGCATCGAAATGTCCGCGCTGACCGAACGCAGGGGCGTTGTCACGCAACGCGGCCCCGCGATCGTGCTGTTCGCCGAGGTGCGCAACTTCACCCGCATGTCGGAGATGCTCGAGCCGCAGAAGGTGCTCGACCTTGCGAGCGGGTTCTTCGCCCTGGTGGCCGACGCGATCGAAGCAAGCGGCGGCGAAGTGTTCGGCGTGCGCAACGACACCCTGAACGCAGTGTTTCGCGGCGGCACGCCGCCCGAGCAGGCGCGCCAGGCGGTGGCCGCGGCGCAGCGAATCCAGCGCGAGTTCGGCGCCATCGCCGAATCCTGGCAGCGCGAGTACGGGCTGATGACCGCGGTGGCCATGGGGCTACACCTGGGCGACACGGTGTTCGGCATGGCGGGGCCCGACGGCGCCGCGCAGTTCGTTGCGTTCGGCGATTGCGTAAGCGTCGCCGAACGCCTGCTGCACCGCGCCCGCGCCGGGGAGTTCGTGCTGTCCGCAGAGGTGATGAATGCGCTCGGCGGATCGAATTCGGAGCTTGGGGCCGACGAATTGCCGCCGCTGCAGCTCGCGCGGCGCGAGTCGATTGAAATCTACGGCGTCCTGCTCGACACCCGCCTGGATTTCACCTAGGCGGGGACGGCAGCCAGGGCGCTCGTCAGGGTGAGAATCCCGTCGCCCAGCGGCTCGAGGCGGCGGCCTCGCTCGCTTCGCCCTCCTTGCCCGGTTCGAGCGCCGACCAGGCCCACAGGATGAGAAGCATTGCGCCGACGATTGCCGCCACGCTCAGCCAGCCGAGGATCCGATCGCGTCGCCATTTCACGTGTCTCATGGCCGGTTCGACAGCCCCCACGAGAGAATGTTCACCCGGGCTCAGGAGCCCGCAATGGTCATGTTGTCCACCAGGATCGACCCCGAGCGGCGCGCGCCGCGCACCACCACGTCGCTGCCCACGGCGACCACGCCGCGCAGCATGTCCCGCAGGTTGCCGGCGATCGTGATCTCCTCGACCGGAAAGCGGATCTCGCCTCCCTCGACCCAATAACCCGCTGCGCCGCGCGAGTAATCGCCGGTGATCAGATTGACGCCGTGGCCCATCAGCTCGGTCACCAGCAGCCCGCGGCCCATCGCGCGCAGCATGCCGGCGAAGTCCGGGCCCGGCGCCTTGCTCTGGCGTATCACGAGATTGTGGTTCCCGCCCGCGCTGCCGGTGGTCTGCATGCCCAGTTTGCGCGCCGAGTAGCAACCAAGGAAGTAGCCCTCGAGCGCTCCCTCCCGCACCACGCTGCGAGCCCTGGTCGCCACCCCCTCCTCGTCGAACGGCGAGCTGGCGAGCGCCTGCGGCTCGTGCGGCCGCTCATCCATGCTGACCACGGGCGAGAAGACCTGCTTGCCGAGCGAATCGACCAGGAAAGATGCCTTGCGGTAGAGACTGCCGCCGCTCGCCGCGGCGACGAACGAGCCGATCAGCTGGGTGGCGATCGGCGCCTCGAACAGCACCGGCGCCTTGCGGGTGGAAATCTTGCGCGCGCCCAAGCGCGCCAGCGCGCGTTCGCCGGCGTAGCGTCCGAGCGCCTCTGGATCGGCCAGCCGCGACGCGACGCGGTGCGCGCTATACCAGTCGTCGCGCTGCATCAGCCCCTTGTGCTCGGCGATCACGGCGCACCAGAGCGAATGGCGCGAGGTGGGAAAGCCGCCCATGAAGCCGAGGCTGTTGGCGAATACGAACTGCGAGTGCTGCGTCGAAAGCGACGCGCCTTCGGAATTGCTGAGCTTCTTCGACAGCGCGAAAGCGGCCGCCTCGCAGCGTTGCGCGATTCCGATCGCCTCCTCCGTCTCGAGGTCCCAGGGATGGAACAGGTCCAGGTCGGGAAACTCGCGCGCGAGCAGCGTGGACTCGGGCGGGCCGGCGCAGTCGTCTTCCGCGGTGTGGCGCGCGATCGCGAGCGCGGCGCTCACCGTCTGCTCGAGCGCCGCGGGCGAGAAGTCCGAGGTGCTGGCGTGGCCGCGGCGCGCGTGCGGGCGCTCGCCGACGTAGACCGTGACGCCAATGCCCTTGTCGCGGTTGTGCTCGATGGTCTCGACCGCGCCCTTGCGCACGGTCACCGACAGGCCGCGGCCCTCGGACACGTCGCACTCGCAGGCGCTCGCGCCGAGCCGCTTTGCGTGCCCGACGATCGCCGCGGCGAGCTCCCGCAGCTGCGCGGCGCTGTAGGTGAAGCGATGGCTGTTTGTCATGGCGCGCTATGATAGCAGCGCGATGCAAACCGAGATCCCGAGCAAGACGCGCAAGAAGCAGGAGATGCACGAGCTGCAGGCGCTCGGCGCGGCGCTGGTCGCCCTGCCCGACGGATCGCTTGCGTCGATCTCCCTGCCCGATTCGCTGGCGCAGGCGATCGCCGAGATGCGGCGCATCACCAGCCGCGAAGGCAAGCGCCGCCAGCTTCAGTACATCGGGCGCCTGATGCGCGACCTCGACCCCGAGCCGATCCGGGCCGAGCTCGATCGGATCGAGGGCCGCTCCGCCGCCGAGGCGGCGCGCCACCGGCGCCTGGAGCAGTTGCGCAGCCGGCTGCTGGAGGACGACGAAGCTCTGACCGAGTTCGCGCGCGAGCACCCGGCGGCCGACCTGCAGGCGCTGCGGGCACTGATTCGCAATGCGCGGCGCGAGCAGCTGGAAGGCCGGTCGCCGCACGCGTTCCGCGAGCTTTTCCGCCTGCTGCGCGAGGCGGCGGCGACTTAAGCCGGAGTTAAGTCGCCTCCCGCATGCTTGAGGCGTGAATCCAGTGAACGCCTTCGGCCATCCCGGCATCAGCCCGACCTGGAGCAGCAGCGCGAAGGACATGGTCGGCTGCGCGCTCGGCGGCGCGCGCCTGTGGTTCACCTCGAGCTTCGGCATCCTGAGCGAGGTCTACACGCCGCGGGTGGACATCCCGCAGATCCGCGACCTGGGCTTCATCGTCGCCGATGGGCGCGGCTTCTGGGTGGAGGTGAAGCGCCTGAATTCGTACCACATCCGTCAGCCGCAGCCCGGCATCCCCGCGCTCGAAATCGTCCACCGGCACGAGCGCTTCGAGTTGCGCCTGCGCATCGCGCCCGATCCGCGGCGCGAAGTGGTGCTGATCGAAGTCACGCTGCAGGGCGACCGCGGTCTGCGTCCGTACGCGCTGCTGGCGCCGCACCTCGGCGGCACCGGCCGCGACAACACGGCGCAAGTCGCGCGTCACTGCGGCCGCAAGCTGCTGTGGGCGGAACAGGGCCCATTCGGCCTCGCACTCGCGGCGGCCGACCCCGCTCAAGGCGACGCATTGGGCGCCGCGAGCGCCGGCTACGTCGGTGCGAGCGACGGCTGGCAGGACTTCGCGCGCAACGGAAGGCTTACGTGGCAGTTCGACGCGGCCGGCCCGGGCAACGTTGCGTTGATCGGGGAGCTGCCTGCGACCGCGACGCTCGCTCTGGGTTTCGCCACTAGCCGCGAGTCCGCCGCCACCCTGGCGTCCGCCGCACTCAGCCAATCGTTCGACGAGGTATGGCAGCGCTACGTCGGCGAGTGGCGCGCGTGGCACGACAAGCTTGAGCTGCCCGCCGAGCTGCCCGACGCGGTGCGCGCCCAGCTGGCAACCTCGGCGATGGTGCTGCGCGTGCACCAGGACAAGACTTATCCCGGGGCGATGGTCGCGAGCCTGAGCGTGCCCTGGGGCAATACGCGCGACGACCTGGGCGGCTACCACCTGGTCTGGCCGCGCGACCTGGTCGAGAGCGCGGGCGGCCTGCTGGCGCTGGGCGCAATCGAGCAAGCGCGCGACGTGCTGCGCTATCTGATCGCCACCCAGCACGGCGCCGGCAACTGGTCGCAGAACCAGTGGCTCGGCGGCAAGTCATACTGGCAGGGCGAGCAGCTCGACGAAACCGCCTTTCCGGTGCTGCTCGCCGCCGCGCTCGCCGAGCGCGCCGCGCTCGACGGCATCGAAGTGGGCGCGATGATTCGCCGCGCGCTCGGGTTCATCGCGCTCAACGGCCCGGCTACCCAGCAGGACCGCTGGGAGGAGGATAGCGGACTCAACGCCTTCACGCTCGGAGCATGCGTCGCCGCGCTGGTGTGCGGCGCGCGCTTCCTCGAGCAGCCCGCGCGCGGCTTCGCGCTGGCGCTGGCGGACTTCTGGAACGAGAGCATCGAGGACTGGACCAGCGTGCGCGAAACGCCGCTTGCGCGCGCGCAGGGCGTGGCGGGTTATTACGTGCGCATCGCGCCGCCGCCTTCGTCCAGCGGCAGCAGTTCCCTCGATCAGGTGCTGCCGATCAAGAACCGCGCCTGCGATCCGCGCATCCGCGGCGACGAGCAGGTGGCAACGGATTTCCTGCAGCTGGTGCGCCTCGGCCTGCGCGATCCGCACGAGCGCCTGATGGTGGACAGCGTCAAGGTGATCGACAGCCAGCTCAGGGTGGACACGCCGGCCGGCCCCGCCTGGCACCGCTACACCGGTGACGGTTACGGCGAATCGCCGGACGGCTCGCCGTTCGATGGCACCGGCCGCGGCCGCGCCTGGCCCCTGCTGAGCGGCGAGCGCGGCCATTACGAACTGGCGGCGGGGCGCGACCCGCTGCCCTTCCTGCAGGCCATGGCCGCGATGACCGGGCGTGGCGGACTGATACCGGAGCAGATCTGGGACGCCGAGCCGTTGCCGGAGCGCTTCCTCTACCCGGGCAAGCCGACCGGTTCGGCGATGCCGCTGGTGTGGGCGCACGCCGAATTCATCAAGCTCGCCAGGAGCCGCGCGCTCGGACGCCCTTGCGATCGGCCCGACGACGTCTGGCAACGCTACGGTGGAACGCGCCCGGCGAGCACGCACGCGATCTGGGCGCCGCACTTTCCCCTTGCCACGCTCGCCGCCGGGCAGGTGCTGACCATCTGCCTGCCCGCGCCGGCGCAGGTGCATTTCGGCATCGACGGCTGGCAGCGTGCCACCGACGTCGCGGCCGCCGACAGCGGGCTCGGCGTCTACCTAGCGCAGCTGCCCAGCGCCGCACTGAAGGCGGGGCAACGCATCGAGTTCACTTTCCGTTGGTCCGATAACTCGTACTGGGAAGGCCGCGACTACGAGGTTCGGGTGGTCGCCCGGCAGGCGCGGTGCGGATCGACTTCTACGCCGTAAAATAGGCGCATGGATACCACGCTCGTCGTCGGCCTCGTTTCGGTAAGCGACCGCGCCTCGAAAGGCGTCTACAAGGACGAGGGCATTCCCGCGCTCAAGGAGTGGCTGAGCGCGGCGATCGCATCCCCGGCCTGGCGCGACGAGACGCGCCTGATCGCGGACGAGCAAAACGTGATCGAGGCAACGCTCAAGGAGCTGGTCGACCAGCGGGGCTGCCACCTGGTTCTCACCACCGGCGGCACCGGACCCGCCAAGCGCGACGTCACGCCCGAGGCCACGCTCGCGGTCGCCGACAAGGTCATGCCGGGCTTCGGCGAGCAGATGCGGCAGATCAGCCTGCAGTTCGTACCGACCGCGATCCTGTCGCGCCAGGTGGCGGTGATCCGCGGGCAGGCGCTGGTGATCAACCTGCCCGGCCAGCCGAAGTCGATCAAGGAAACGCTCGAGGGCCTCAAGGACCCGACCGGCAAGCCGCTGGTGCACGGCATCTTCGCCGCCGTGCCGTACTGCGTCGACCTGATCGGTGGGCCGTACATCGAGACCCGCGAAGAAGTGGTCAAGGCATTCCGGCCCAAGTCGGCGCAGCGGCCCAGGAGCGCCGCCTGATGAGCCTCCCGTGCGCCTGCTGACCTTCAGACCCAAGCGCAGCGGGGCGCCGCGCGTCGGAATTCTGCTCGCAGGCGAGCGCGTGCTCGACGTCGGCGCGGCGGCGCGGCGCGCGCGCGTGCTGCTGCCGTTCGACGCGGGCGACATGATCTCGCTCATCGCATCGGGGCGCGCCGGGCTCGCGGCGCTGCGCAAGCTCACCCGCGGAGCTGCCGCGAAGGGGCTCGCCCTCGGCACCCTGCGCCTGCTCGCGCCGATCCCGCGCCCGCGCAAGAACGTGTTCTGCGTCGGCTGGAACTACCTCGAGCACTTCGAGGAGGGCGCCAGGGCGCGCCCGCACGTACAGGAAATGCCGGCCCACCCGGCTTTCTTTACCAAGGCGCCGACCACCGTCAACGGGCCCTTCGACCCGATTCCCCTGCACGCTGGCGTGACCGAAAAGCTCGACTGGGAGGTCGAGCTGGGCGTCATCATCGGACGCGGCGGACGCGACATCGCGGAAGCGGACGCGATGAAGCATACCTACGGCTATACCGTCATCAACGACGTCTCGGCACGCGAAGTTCAGCGCCAACATGGACAACAGTGGTTCAAGGGCAAGAGCCTGGACGGAACCTGTCCGATGGGCCCCTGGATCGTGACCGCCGACGAGGTGCCGGATCCGCAGTCCCTGCGCGTCACCTGCCGCCTGAACGGGGTGGTGAAGCAGGATTCCAGCACCCGTCACATGTACTTCCGTATCCCGCGCATCATCGCCGAGCTTTCGGCCGGACTCACGCTCGAGACCAGCGACATCATTTCGACCGGCACCCCGGCGGGTGTCGGCCACGCACGCACCCCGCCTGAGTTCATGCGCGCGGGCGACACGCTGGAGACCGAGGTCGAAGGCATCGGCGCGCTGCGCAACCGCATCGGCCGCTAGAGCGCCGCTACATGATCTGGTTGACGGTACCGCCGTCGGCCCGCAGCGCGGCACCGGTGGTCGCCGAGGCGCCCTCGCCGCACAGATAGACGGCGAGGTTCGCCACTTCCGCGGCGGAGGTGAAGCGCTTGAGCAGCGAAGTCGGGCGGAAGTTGACGAAGAACTCGCGCTCGATCTCCTGCACCGTCTTGCCGGCGGCCCGGGCGCGCTCGGCGCGCAACCGGTCGGTGGTCTCGGTGCGGGTCGGCCCGGGCAGCAGCGCGTTCACGGTCACCCCCGTGCCGGCGAGCTCCATCGCCAGGCCGCGCGAGATCGCGAGCTGAGCGGTCTTGGTCGTCCCGTAGTGGATCATCTCCTTCGGAATGTTGAGCGCCGACTCGCTCGAAACGAAGATCACCCGCCCCCAGCCGCGCTGCGCCATTGCCGGCGCGTAGTAGCGCGCGAAGCGGATCCCGCTCATCACGTTGACTTCGAACAGGCGCTGCCACTCGGAATCCGATATATCGAAGAACGCTTTGCGCTCGTAGATGCCGAGGTTGTTGACCAGAATGTCGCACGCCGGCACGCGCGCGAAAACCTGCTCCGCGCCTGCGACGCTTGCGCAGTCGGCGGCGATGCCTTCCGCCGGGGCGTCGGGCGCCTCCGCCCGCAGGCGCTCGAGCGCCCCATCGACCGACGCCTGGCTGCGCCCGGTGAGCGTAACGCGCGCGCCCTCTGCCGCGAGCCCCTTCGCGATTGCGTAGCCAATGCCTGCGGTCGAGCCGGTGACAAGCGCGCGCCGCCCGTTCAGTTTCAGGTCCATCTGCTTGCTTCCTCCTTTGCTAGCCGCCGCGTGTGGTCGCGCTCAGCCCGCCGTCGACCACGATCTCGGCCCCGGTAACGAACTTCGCTTCGTCCGAAGCGAGGTACACCGCCGCCCAGGCCACGTCCCAGGCATCGCCCATCTTGCCGGTCGGGGTGCGCGCGTTGCGCTTGGCGATCAGCGCCGCGGCGTCGCCGCCCTGCGACTTCGCCAGCCGCTGGGCGACCAGCGGCGTGTTCATCAGGCCCGGGATCACGGTGTTGATCCGCACCCCCTTGGGCGCGTAGCGCACCGCCGCGACGCGCGAGAAATGCTGTAGCCCGGCCTTGGACGCCGCGTAGGCCGCGAGATCGTTGCCGAGATGGCGCAGGCCCGCGATCGAGGACAAGTTGACGATCGCCCCGCCGCCCTGGTTCGCCATCAGCGGCGCCACCATGCGGATCGACTGGTAGACGTAGTGCAGATTGAACTCGAACTGCGCGCGCCAGGCGTCCGGCTCGATTTCCTCCGGCCCGCCAGGGATGCTGCCGCCGACGTTGTTGACCAGGATGTCGATCCGACCGTGCCGCGCGAGCGTCTCGTCCACCGCACGCCTGAGGTCCGCCTCCTGGGTCACGTCCGCCGCGAGCGCCGCCATCGTCGCGCCCTCGGCCTTCACCAGGCGCGCGGTTTCTTCTGCCGCCGCGAGATTCACGTCCGCGCCGACCAGCTGCGCGCCCTCGCGCCCGAACAGAACGCAGATCGCGCGCCCGTTGCCGACGCCCTCGCCTACGGACCCGGCGCCCAGCACCAGCGCCACCTTGTACTTGAGTCTATCGGTCATCCAGTCTTCCTGTCAGTTGTCCTGCCGCGGCAAGGTGAGAATCGCCTCGAGCCCGCGCACGGGACGCTTCTTCAGCACCAGCTCGCCGCCGTGCGCGCGCGCAATGTTGCGCGCGATGCCCAAGCCGAGCCCGGTGCCGCCGGTCTCGCGACTGCGCGAGCGCTCGCCGCGGTAGAACGGCTCGAACGCTCGCTCGAGCTCCTCCTCCGGCATGCCGGGTCCGTCGTCGACGATGCGCACCACAACCTGCCCTGCCGCGTCCTCTACCTCGATCATCGCACGCCCGCCGTAGCGGATCGCATTCTCCACCAGGTTGGTCAGGCAGCGACGCAGCGCAAGCGGGCGGCCGACGTAGGGCTGCGCAATCGCGCCCTTGATCTCGACCGCGTTGCCCGTGTCGCGGAAATCGATCTGCAGCGTCTCGAGCAGGGCCATCAGGTCGACCTGCTGGGCAGCCTCGCCCCGGCTCGAGTCGCGCATGTAGTCGAGCGTCTGGGTGACCATCGACTGCATCTCGTCCAGGTCCTTCTCTATCTTGGCTCGCAGAACCGGGTCGTTCACGGTTTCCATGCGCAGCCGCAGACGGGTGAGCGGCGTCTTCAGATCGTGCGACATCGCGGTAAGGACGCGCGCGCGGTCGGCGAGAAAGCGCGACAAGCGCTGCTGCATGACATTGAAGGCGCTCGCGGCGCGCCTCACTTCGAGCGGGCCGTTCTCGTCCAGCGGCGGGCGATCGATGTCCCTGCCGAGCTTTTCCGCCGCGGTGGCGAGCGCCAAGAGCGGTCCGGTGACCCAGCGCACCGCGATCAGGGAGAGCGCGATCACCGTGCCGAGCAAGACGACAAGCGTGAGCCCGAGGCGCAGCGGGATCGACCCTTCCTGCGGCGGCAGATAAGAGTCGAAAGTAACCAGCGTGCCGTCGCGCAGCGTGATCTGCACCAGGTACGACGCGCCGCCCGGCGCCATGTCCGGCATGCGGTGCCCGGCCATGGGATGGCGCATCATCGACGGCTCGGGCAAGGGCCCGAATCCGCCGGGCCGTCTGATTAGCCGCACCGGCATCTCCGAGTCCAGCGCAAAGCGCAGCACGCCGGCAAAGACGGAACTCTGCGCGTCGGCCGCGTCCGTCTGCGGCAACGGCGGGCGATCGAGCGAAACCGCGAGCGGTGGCGCGTTGAACACCGCTGCGATCCTGCGACGTTCCTGCGGCGCAACCGAGTCGAGCAGCCGCGCGATGTCGCCGATGCGCTGGGCAAGCTGCATGCCGCCCGCGCGGTAAAGCAGGCGGGCGCGCTCGGCCAGATTGATGTACGCCGCGGCCAGCTGCGCCACGATCAGGCCGCCAAGCAGCACCATGACGAGGCGACCGAAGATGCTGCGCGGCAAGAACCATGTCATCGCCCGCCCCACTACCGCTTCACTTCGACCGGCACCGCGAGCAGATAGCCCTCGCCGCGCACGGTCTTGATGATCTTCGGATCCGACGGGTCGTCTTGCAGGCGGTGGCGCAGTCGGCTGATCTGGATGTCGATGCTGCGGTCCATTGGATCGGCCTCGTGACCCTTGGACAGCACCATGAGCTGGTCGCGCGAGAGAACGTGGTTGGGATGGCTGAGCAGAATCCTCAGCATCTGGTATTCGCCGCCGCTGAGCGACGTGACCACGCCCTTGGCAGAGACCAGGTGGCGCGGCCCGGTTAGCAGGCGCCAGCCGGCGAAGGCGATCTCGCTTGCTTCGTCGGCGCGCAGGTTGCGCGGCAGGCTGCGGGCGCGCCGCAGCACGCTCTTGATCCGCGCCACCAGCTCGCGCGGGCTGAACGGCTTCGACAGGTAGTCGTCGGCGCCCATCTCGAGCCCGACGATACGGTCGGTCTCCTCGCCCAGCGAAGTAAGCATGATCACAGGCGTGTCGGCTTCGCCGCGCAGCTTGCGGCACAGCGTCAGGCCGTCTTCCCCCGGCAGCATCAGGTCGAGCACGATGAGGTCGACTTTTCCGCGCGCGAGCGCCGCCCACATCGCCTTGCCGTCCGCGGCCGCGCTCGTGCGATAGCCGTTCTTGCCCAGGTAGTCGCCCAGCAGATCGCGGATGTCCGCGTCGTCGTCGACGATCAGGATGTGGTCCTGCGTATCCATGACAACATTTATAACCGCTAGCGCCCGCCCGAAGAAACGGATTTGTAGCCTAGCGTAACAGGCCGACTGGACGCTACGGCGCGCTACAAAAAGCAAACCGGCCCGTTACGCCCAGCTGTTGCAATAGGAACCGTTGCGAAGTTCCTTATTTCAACCAACGGAGAGAATCATGAAACGCACCACCAAAATTGCACTCGGCGTCGGCGCGGCATTGAGCCTTGGACTTGCCGCCGCGATGGTCAGCGCGCAACCGCAGGGCTATGGCCCCGGCATGGGCTACGGCCCGGGCATGGGCTACGGCGCGGGTATGGGCTGGGGTCCCGGACACATGGGCGGGATGGGAGCGGGAAGGATGATGGGTAGCGGCTACGCCAATCCCGTCGCCATGATGGAAAGCCGCCTGACCGAGATGAAAGCCGAACTGAAGATCACTGCAGACCAGGAAGCCGCGTGGCAAGCCTATGCCTCGCAGGCGAAGGCCCAGGCCGAGAGCATGCAGGCCTGGCACGCGGCGATGCAGGCCGGCACCCAGGCCACCGCGCCCGAACGGCTTGCACAGCGCGACGCGATGATGAAGCAGCGCCTGGCCCAGCACGAGGCGATGACCGCCGCGTTCAAGGATCTCTACGCGGCACTCAGCCCAGAGCAGCGCGCAGTGGCCGATCAGGGCTTTTTCGCCATGGGCCCGGGGCCGCGCGGTCCGGGCGGACCCGGCGGACACTTCCGCTAGCCGCACCGGCGCCACACCGTCGCCAGCCAGGGCTGCTGCGCCTGCGGCAGCCCGGGCGGACGGTAGTAGTGCTCGAGCTCGATGAACCCCGCCCGCGTCATGAATCGGCGCCACGCTTCCAGGTCGTGGTAGGCGCCGTAGCGCCCGCGGTTCCAGCCTTCCTCGTTGTTGCCGCGCGGATTGGAGCTGAACAGCACGCCGCCCGGCTTGAGCGCGGCGCACAGCTCGACCAGCACGCGAGGCAGCTCCTGGCTCGGGACGTGGAATAGCACCGCGTTCGCGTACACGCCGTCGAAATGCGCCGGCGGAAGCTCGAGCGCGAGGAGGTCCTGCAGCCACACCTCGCAGCCGCTGTACTCGCGCGCCATGTGCGCGAATCGGGGCGCCCCATCCAGTCCGATCGCCACGTGACCCAGCTCGGCGAACACTTTCAGGTCGCGCCCCGGGCCGCAGCCCAGGTCGAGGATCGTGAACGGCGACGCGCCTTCGATGTGGCGCAGCAGCGCGGCGATGTTCTGCGCCACGTCGTGGCCGCGCGTACCCTGCCAGAAATCCTGCGCGCGCTGGTTGTAGTGCTCCAGCGTCAGCGCGGCGATCTTGTCCAGGTCCTGCCGCTCGAGCCTCATCGCGTCCAGCGAATGTGTTTCAGGTCAGCTTCGCTCCCTTCTCCGCGAGCAGCGCCCGCAGCACCGAGCGGTGGCAGCGCGACTCGTCGGCACAATAGCAGCCGACCGAGAAGTTCGCCTGGTGCGACAGCGCGGCCAGCAGTTCGATGGCATGCGCGGCATCCGGCGCGCGCATCTCCGTCCGGTACCTCCTCGCGAACGTGCTCCATTCGCGTGCGGTGCGCGCGTTCTGCGCCAGCTTCACGGTCTGAGGGCTGGGCGCGAGATTCGGATACCACACGTCATACCAGTTGTGCGAGGCGTACGCGCTCTTGGGCACGCCCCTCGGCGGGCGCCTGACGGTGCCGATGCGCAGCCCCTCGTCGTGCGCCCTGGCGGTGCCCAGCCGGACTATGCGAATCGCCATGATCGCCTCCGCAGCGAGTGGCGTCATTCTACGGCGCTCTTTGCGGGTCCGGCACGGCTTGGCACAATGCGCAATGCGCTTTCTGATCGTCGACCAGGCGCGCGAACTCCGCGCGGGGCTCGCCGCCCTGCTGCGGGAGCGCTGGCCTGACGCGGAGATAAACGAATGGGAGCCTGCCACCCAGGGCAGCCCGCGCGAGGCGATCGCACATGGCGCGTATTCCGCGGTGCTGCTTTCCGAGCAGAACTGGGAGGACGCGCCGGTCACAGTGGTGGCCGAGATCTGCGCGGACCCCAAGTCGCCGCCACTGCTGTTGCTGAGCGACCAGGGCGGCGAGAGCCTGGCAGTGAAGGCGATCAAGGCCGGGGCGTCCGACTTTCTGCGGCGCGAGGGCCTGCACGCCGACCGGCTGGCGCAGGCGGTGGTCGACGGCATGAGCGAGCGCGCGGAGATCAGCCGCGACGCGTCGGGCCGCCGGCGCGAGCGCACCATCACGGTCAAGCTCGCGGCGCTGCGCGATGCGCACGCGGACCGCAGCGCGACGCCGGTGGTTTCCGGGTACCGCGTGCTTCGGCTGATCGGCGAGGGCGGCTCGTCCCGGGTCTACCTCGCAGAGCGCGTTCACGACGGCAAGACGCTGGTGCTGAAGGTGCTCGATCCGAGGCTGCGGGACGACGCGGTGTTCATGGCGCGCTTCGTGCAGGAGTACAAGCTTCTCGCGGGCCTGAGCGACGAGCACGTGGCGCAGATCTACGACCAGGGCTTCGCCGCAAGCCACTCCTACATCGCGATGGAGTATCTGCCCGGCGGAGACCTCAGGGCGAAGATCATCGAGGGCCTCGCGCCGCGTCAGGCCCTGCGCCTGCTGGGGCAGATTGCCAAGGCGCTCGATGCGATCCAGCGCCGTGGCATCGTGCACCGCGACCTCAAGCCGCAGAACATCCTTTTCCGCAGCAACGGCGTCCCGGTGATCATCGACTTCGGCATGGCGCGCTCGCTGGCGTCGAACGCCACCCTCGCGCGCAGCGGCCAGATGATCGCCACCGCGCGCTACCTGAGCCCCGAGCAATGCCTCGGCCAGCCCGCGGACGCGCGCTCCGATCTCTACAGCCTGGGGGTTATTTTCTACGAGATGCTGACCCGCAGGAGGCTGTACGAGGGGGCCAACGACAGGGAGCTGCTCAGGAAGCACGTGAAGGGCGAGCCGCCGAGGCTCGGCGCGCCGCTGACCGGCTACCAGCGGGTGCTCGACCGCCTGATCGCCAAGGACCCTGCGCAGCGTTATCAGAGCGCGAGCGAGCTTTTCGCTAACATAGCGATATGAACCTCGATCCAGGCGAACAGCAGTATCTCGACCTGCTCGCCGAGCTACTCGAGCGCGGCGCGCGCAAGTCGGACCGCACCGGCACCGGCACCTTGTCGCTGTTCGGCCGCCAGATGCGGTTCGCGCTGGACCGGGGCTTTCCGCTGCTCACGACCAAGAAGCTGCACCTCAAGTCCATCATCTACGAGTTGCTGTGGTTCCTGCGCGGCGAAACCAACGTCCGGTGGCTGCAGGAGCACGGCGTGACGATCTGGGACGAATGGGTCGACGCGCGCGGCGAGTTGGGCCCGATTTACGGATACCAATGGCGCCACTGGAAGACGCCCGACGGGCGCGAAATCGACCAGATCGGGCGGATCGTCGATTCGATCCGGCTCAACCCCGACTCGCGCCGTCACATGGTCGTGGCATGGAACCCGGCGGACGTCGACAAGATGGCCCTGCCGCCGTGCCACGCGCTGTTCCAGTTCTACGTCGCCGAGGGCAGGCTGTCGTGCCAGATGTACCAGCGGAGCGCGGACGTGTTCCTGGGCGTTCCGTTCAACATCGCGTCCTACGCACTGCTGACGCTGATGATCGCCCAGGTCACCGGGCTCCGCCCGGGTGAGTTCGTGCTCGCACTGGGCGACGTCCATCTGTATCTGAATCACGTCGAGCAGGCGCGCGCGCAACTCGCACGCGCGCCGCGGCCATTCCCGCGGATCCGGCTCGCGCCGCGGGAGGACCTGTTCGCCTTCCGCTACGAGGATTTCGCGCTCGAAGGCTACGATCCGCATCCGGCGATCAAGGCACCGATCGCAGTCTGACAACTTTCAGGAGGAGTCTGCAATGAGCGTACAAACTGCCGCCCAGTGGGTGTTCAACCTGGCGAACGAAAAGCAGGGAATCCGGCGCAAGCTCGGCGAGGGAATCAACACGCGCATCTTCCCCGGCGAGCACGTGATGCTGTCGGTGGTCCGCATCGAGCCGAACGCGACCGGCACCGTGCACAGCCATCCCAACGAGCAGTGGGGCGTGCTGCTCGAGGGCGAGTGTGTGCGCATCCAGGGCGACGAGGAGCGCCCGATGAAGGCGGGCGACTTCTGGCATACGCCGGGGGGCGTGCCGCACGGCATTCGCACCGGCGCCGCGGGAGCGACGGTGCTCGACATCTTCGCGCCGCCGCGGGAGGAGTACCGCAAGGCAGGCGAAGGCTTCGGGACCGGTGCAAAAAAATGAGGCCCGCCGGTAGGGGGAACCGGCGAGCCCCGGGGGAGAAATGAAGGACTAGGGTTTTGTTATTGTCGGGAAACTCCTTTAGAAGCGCAGCGG
>DAHVFK010000410.1 GCA_027317055.1 Betaproteobacteria bacterium
TCGACCTGGCGCAAAAGTAGCCTGGGATGGGGACAGACCCCGATTTCATGCTTTTGGAAATCGGGGTCTGTCCCCGGTTTTGAAATCGGGGTCTGTCCCCGGTTTTGACTCTTTCGGCCGGTCGTCGTCGGCGAGCAGGTCCTGGGACGGGCGCTCGAGGTCGTCGAACTGGCCGCTCTCGAGCGCGCGCCAAAACGCCCAGGCGATCACGAATACGAATACGAGCGAGATCGGGATGAGGATGTAGAGGCTTTCCATGACGGCGGGGCGAGCGGGCGCATCGCGTTGAGCACCACGACGAAGGAGCTGGCGGACATTCCGAGCGCCGCCTGCCACGGGCCAATCCAGCCGACGGCGGCGAGCGGCAGCGCAGCCGCATTGTAGGCCAGCGCCCAGCCGAAGTTCTGCCACACCACGCGCATCGCCGCGCGCGCCGTGCCGAAGGCCTGCGCGACCGCGCCCAGGCGCTCGCCCAGCAGCACCAGGTCGGCCTGCCGCTTGGCGGCGTCGGCGCCGCCGCCCATCGCGATCGAGACGTCGGAGCGCGCGAGCACCGGCGCGTCGTTCATGCCGTCGCCGATCATCGCCACCACCCTGCCCCCGCGCTGCAGCCGCTCGGCGAAGGCGAACTTGTCCTGCGGGGTGGCACCGCCGGCGAACGACTCGATGCCCAGCCGCCGTGCCAGCGCTTCGACCAGCGCCGGATCGTCGCCGCTCACCAGGTGGAGCCGCAAGCCGCGCGCGGCGAGCGCCGCCACCAGCTCGGCCGCGTCCTCGCGCAGCTCGTCCTCAAGCAGGAACGCGGCCAGCCAGCCGCGCTCGTCGGCAAGGAAGACACGCGTCTGCTCTTGCGAAGTTTCAAGCGTCGGCGGCGCGTCGGCGGCGAGCTCGGCGCAAAAGGCCGCTGAACCGATGCGCATGCGCCGGCCGCCGATCGTTGCTTCGACGCCGTGGCCGGGGAAGTTCCTCGGCTGCGACACCGCTTCGGTCGCGCCTTTGCCGAATGCGAGCGCGATCGGGTGCCGGCTCGAGGCCTCGAGCGAGCGCGCGAGCGCCCGGCAGCGTGCCTCGTCGGCCGCGCCGAAAACGGCCACGCGTACGATCGCAAAGCGCCCGCGCGTCAGGGTGCCGGTCTTGTCCAGCACCACGTCGGTGGCGCGCTCGAGCGCTTCGAGCGCGCGCGGGCGGGTGAGCGCGATGCCGCGCGCGAGCAAGAGTGCGCTCGCGCGGGTGAGCACGATCGGCGCCGCGAGCGCGAGCGCGCAGGGGCAGGTCGCCACCAGCACCGCGACCGCGACCCAGGGCGCGCGCGCGGGCGCGATTCCCAGCCACCACAGGAAGGCGCCGGCGGCGACCACGAGCACCGCGAGCGTAAGGCGCCTTGCGAGCCAGTCGGCGCGCTCGACCAGCTTCGGCTTGCCCGCGGCGGCGCGCTCGACCAGGCGCGCGATCGCCGCGGCCTGGGTCTCGGCGCCGGCGCGCGTGACGCGCATCACCAGCGGCTGCTCGAGGTTGGCCGAGCCGCCGACCAGCGCGGCGCCCGCGGCTTTCGCCACCGGGCGCGACTCGCCGCTGAGCAGCGATTCGTCCGCGCTCGAGTCGCCGCGCTCGACCACGCCGTCGGCCGGAACGCGCTCGCCCGCGGGCACCAGCACCCGGTCGCCGGCGGCGAGCCGGTGCGCGGGCACGCGCTCGACGCTCGCGGCGTCGGCCGGATCGCGCAGGCGCAGCGCGAACGACGGCATCCAGCGCGCCAGATGATCGAGCTCGCGCGCCGCGCGCCGCCGCGCGGAAGCCTCGATGAAGCGCGCGCCCAGCAGCAGGAAAACGAGCATGGTGATCGAATCGAAGTACACCTCGCCCCGCCCGGCGAAGGTGGCCCAGGCGCTCGCGCCGAAGCCGGCCGCGAGGCCGAACGCGATCGGCGTGTCAAGGCCGATGCGCCTGCGCCTGAGCTCGCCCCAGGCGGCACCGAAGAACGGCCGGCACGAGATGAGCATCACCGGGGTGGTGAGCGCGAGGCTCGCCCAGCGCATCAGCTGCTCGCTCGCGGCGCTCAGCGTTCCCGCGCCGGCGTCGAGATAGGCCGGGAAGGCGTACATCATCACCTGCATCGCGCCGAAGCCGGCCACGAACAGGCCCCACAATGCGCTCCTGCGCTCGCGCCGCTCGAGCTCGTCCTGGCGCCGCGGGTCGTAGGGGTAGGCGTCGTAGCCGATGGCGCGGATCGCCTGCAGGATCCCGGACAGCTTGACCCGGCGCGCGTCCCAGGCCACGTGCGCGCGGTGGGTGGCGTAGTTGATCTCGACCCGCAGCACCCCCGGGACCTGCCTCAGCCACTGCTCCGACAGCCACAGGCAGGCGGCGCAGCGGATGCGATCGAGGATCAGCGCCGCTTCGCGCAGGTTCTCGCCGCTCGCGGCAACGAACTCCTTCTGCGCCAGCGGGTCGTCGTAGGCCTCGAGCGGCGGCAGGTCCTGCGGCTGCGGGCCCGCCTCCGAGCGCGTCTCGTAGTAGCGCTCGAAGCCGGCCGCGACGATGGTGCGCGCGACCGCCTGGCAGCCGGCGCAGCACATCTCGCGCTCGGCGCCAAGAACCCTCGCCCGGTAACGCCCGGGCTCGGCGACCGCGAGCCCGCAGTGGTAGCAGGCCGGCGTCAGAACGGCCCGCCGCAACGCCGCATGTCCGGCATGGTAAGCGCCTCCCGAGAGCGACAGTACGGGCAGATGCTAGCGATTGGAGCAATCCCGCGTTTGACCCAGGTCAACTTAACGCGCCCGCGCGATAGGCGCGGGCAATGCGCGAAATTGCGAAAATCGATTTGATTCACCGGCGTGGCGCCGCTAACCTGTTTTGACTCCATCAGGATCAGGACCATGGCCGAACGCGAAGGCAACCTGGAAGCGCCCACCCGCCACCCGCTCGACTGGAAGAGCGAGGCGTTCTACGACCAGGGCGCGCTCGACCAGGAGCTCGAGCGGGTGTACGGGATCTGCCACGGCTGCCGCAGGTGCGTCAACCTGTGCACCGCGTTCCCGACCCTGTTCGACCTGATCGACGAGGGGAAGACGATGGAGGTCGACGGCGTCGCCAAGCAGGAATACTGGAAGGTGATCGACCAGTGCTACCTGTGCGACATGTGCTACATGACCAAGTGTCCGTACGTGCCGCCGCATCCCTGGAACGTCGACTTCCCGCACCTGATGCTGCGCGCCAAGGCGGTCAAGTTCAGGAAGCAAGGAGCGAGCCTGCGCGACCGGCTGCTCTCGTCCACCGACGCGCTCGGCAAACTGGCGACCATCCCGGTGGTGGTACAGACGGTCAACGCGCTGAACCACAACGGCGCCGCGCGCGGCCTGATGGAAAAAACGCTCGGCGTGGCGAGGGCGCGCGAGCTGCCGCCCTACGCCGCCCGCAAATTCCGCCCCAACGCGGCGCGCTCGAAGGACTTCCCGGTCAGGGACGGCAAGCACGCGCCGGGCAAGGTCGCGATCTTCGCTACCTGCTACGTGAACTACAACGAGCCCGGCATCGGCGAGGACCTGCTCGCGATCCTCGCGCACAACGAGA
>DAHVFK010000411.1 GCA_027317055.1 Betaproteobacteria bacterium
CGCATCCGCCGCGGGCGGCCGCCAGGATGAGCGCGCTGCCCGAGGCGCAGCGCCCGCTGCATGCGGTGCGCGAGCGGCTCGCCGCGCGCGACTACCAGGAAGTGATCAATTTCAGCTTCGTCGAGCCGCAATGGGAAGCCGACTTCGCAGGCGAGTCGAATCCGATCAGGCTTCTCAACCCGATCGCGAGCCAGCTGTCGGTGATGCGCACCAGCCTGATCGGCTCGCTGGTAGGCAACCTCCGCTACAACCATGCTCGCAGGCAGCCGCGCATCCGCGTGTTCGAAGTCGGGCGCGTGTTCCTGCGCGACCCCGTCAGCGCGGACGGGCCGCTCTCGGTCGCCGGGGTGCGCCAGCCGATGCGGGTGGGCGCGGCAGCCTATGGCACCGCGGTCGACGACCAGTGGGGCGAGTCCGCGCGCCCGGTCGATTTCTTCGAGCTCAAGGCCGACGTCGAGGCGCTGCTGGCGCCGCGCGTTGCGCGCTACGAGGCTGCGCCGCATCCGGCGTTCCACCCCGGGCGCTCGGCGCAGATCGTGCTCGACGGGGCGGTCGCCGGCTGGCTGGGCGAGTTGCATCCGCGCTGGCAGCGGCGCTACGAGCTGCCGCAGCCGGCGGTCCTGTTCGAGTTGGATGCAGACGCTGCGCAAAAGCTCGAGATTCCGCGCCCGCGGGTGCCGTCCAAGTTCCCGCCGGTGGTGCGTGACGTCGCCCTTCTGGTCGATTCCACGCTCCCCGCCCAGGCGCTGCTGGACGCGATCGAGGCCGCCAAGCCGCCGATCGTGCAGGAAGTCCGAGTTTTCGACCTTTACCAAGGCAAGAGTCTCCCAAATGGTAGAAAAAGCCTTGCTTTTCGGGTAGTTATGCAAGATACTGAACGCACGCTCACGGATGCCGAGGCGGATGCTGCCCGGGACGATCTGGTCGCCCTGCTGGCGCGCAAATTCTCGGCAACCCTGCGTTCTTAAAAGAGAAAACAGCAAAAGGGGAGTTCGGGCTGTGGCAATGACACTGACCAAGGCCGAATTGGCGGACCTGCTGTTCGAGAAGGTTGGTCTGAACAAGCGCGAGGCCAAGGATATGGTCGAGGCGTTTTTCGAGGAAATTCGCGGCGCGCTCGAGCGCGGCGAGAGCGTCAAGCTCTCGGGTTTCGGCAATTTCCAGCTGCGCGACAAGCCGCAGCGGCCAGGACGCAACCCGAAGACCGGCGAAGAGATTCCTATCAGCGCGCGTCGCGTCGTTACCTTCCACGCCAGCCAGAAGTTGAAGTCCATGGTCGAGAAGGCACGCCATGGAGCAGAACCGCAAGAAAACTGATCTGCCGCCGATCCCCGCCAAGCGCTACTTCACGATCGGTGAGGTCAGCGAGCTGTGTGGGGTGAAGCCGCACGTCCTGCGCTATTGGGAGCAGGAGTTCACCCAGCTCAAGCCGGTCAAGCGGCGCGGCAACCGGCGCTACTACCAGCATCACGAGGTGCTGCTCATCCGCCGCATCCGCGAGCTGCTGTATGAAGAGGGCTTCACGATCAGCGGGGCGCGCAACCGCCTCGACAACGGCCTCGCGCCGGACGAGCGCACCGAGCACGGCGCGCGAAACGAAGCCCGCGCGAGCGCGGGCGGCGCGGTCGATCTCGGCGCGATCAAGCGCGCGCTGCGCGAGATACTGGACAGCCTGGGCGCGTGAGCCCGGCTGATATAATCCGCGCCTTCGGGGCGTAGCGCAGCCTGGTAGCGTACCTGCATGGGGTGCAGGTGGTCGTGAGTTCAAATCTCACCGCCCCGACCATTCGACGACCTTCTAGCGGTAGCTGATCAGCTGCCAGGCGATCGCGTCGTGCTCGACGCGCGGATTCCTCCCCATCTCCTGCCGCCTGCTGCGCCATTCGAGGCGCACCCAGCGCTTCGCGGCAGGCGTGCGGCTCGTTCGTCCGAGATTGCAGTTTAGGCCGCGGCAACAAGAACCGGCTGGAGCCTCGAGCCTCGGCTAGAATCCGAAAGTTCCGCGATGCGCATCCTCATCTCCAACGACGACGGCTATTTCTCTCCCGGGATCACGGCGCTGGCCGAGGCGCTGCGTTCGATCGGCGAGGTCACGGTGGTCGCGCCCGAGCGCGACCGCTCCGGCGCGTCGAACTCGCTGACCCTCGACCGGCCGCTCAGCGTTCGGTCCGCCGCGAACGGTTTCTTTTTCGTGAACGGAACTCCTACCGACTGCGTGCATCTGGCGGTGACCGGGTTGCTCGATTTCCTGCCCGACATGGTCGTCTCGGGCATCAATCTCGGCGCCAACATGGGAGACGACACGATCTATTCGGGGACGGTCGCCGCTGCAATGGAGGGATTTCTGCTCGGCATTCCGTCGCTCGCGGTTTCTCTCGTCGGCAAGGCCGGCAAGCATCACGCGACCGCGGCCGAAGTCGCGGTCGGGATGGCCGAGCGCTTCAGGCGCTTTGCCGTCCCGCAGCCGGTCTTGCTAAACGTCAATGTGCCCGACGTGCCTTACGCCGCGCTGCGCGGCAGTGAGGTGACGCGGCTGGGCAGGCGGCACAAGGCCGAGCCAGTGGTGAAGATCGACACTCCGCGCGGCGACGTCGGCTATTGGATCGGCGCCGCCGGGGGGGCCGCCGATTCGGGGCCGGGAACCGATTTCCACGCGGTCGAAAACAACCATGTCTCGGTGACGCCCCTGCAGGTGGATCTGACCTTCCATGGCCAGCTCGCCATGGTGCGCGATTGGCTCGTGAAGTGAACGCGCGCAACCCGAAGAATATTCCCGGCATCGGCATGACGTCCCAGCGCACGCGGGTGCGCATGGTGGAGCGGCTGCGGGAAAAAGGCATTCGCGACGAGCGGGTTCTCGCGGCGATGGGGGCGGTGCCGCGCCACGTGTTCGTCGAGGAGGCGCTTGCGAGCCGGGCTTACGAGGACACCGCGCTGCCGATCGGATTCTCGCAAACGATCTCCCAACCTTACGTTGTCGCGCGCATGATCGAGGCACTGATGGCAGAAAGGCCGCGCAAGCTCGGCAAGGTGCTCGAAGTTGGCACAGGCTGCGGCTATCAGGCGGCTGTCCTGGCCCAGCTTGCGCAGGAGGTTTACTCGATCGAGCGCATCCGCGGCCTGCTCGAGCGCGCGCGGGCGAACCTTCTCGGGCTGAAGCTCTCCAACCTCCGGCTGGCGCATGGCGACGGGAACGAGGGCCTGGCCAAGGCGGCGCCGTTCGACTCGATCATTGTCGCCGCTGCCGCGATCGAGGTGCCCGAGGGACTCTTACGACAGCTTGCCATGGGTGGCAGAATGATACTTCCGCTGAAAAGCCCTTCTGCGGGGCGCGACGCGCAGCGGCTCTCGCTGATCGAGCGCAGCGCGCGCGGTTTCGCCGAGACCGAACTCGACCCGGTGCGGTTCGTGCCGCTGGAAATGGGAAAGGAATAATGCGATTGACTGATCGTCCCCTGCTTGCTGTCGCGCTCGCTGCGCTCGCCGCCGCGGGCTGTGCAAACCAGCGCGTGGGCGCCCCCGTGGTGGACCGTGCGCCGGTCGCCGCACACGCGCCCAAATCCG
>DAHVFK010000412.1 GCA_027317055.1 Betaproteobacteria bacterium
GTGTACACGGTGTGGCTCAAGCGCCGCACCTGGTGGAACATCGTGGTCGGCGGCCTGGCGGGCAGCTTCGCGGTGCTCGCGGGCGCGGCCGCCGTGTCGCCGCTGCCGAATCCGGATGCGATCGCGCTCGCGGTGGTGCTGTTCCTGTGGACTCCGCCGCACTTCTGGAGCCTGGCGATCGCCTGCCGCGAGGATTACGCCGCGGCCGGGGTGCCGATGCTGCCGGTGGTGGTGGGCGACGCACGCGCCGCGCGCGCGATCCTCGCCAGCGCCGCGCTGCTGGTGGCGGCTTCGCTCGCGCCCGTGTTCTTCGGCCTGGGCTGGATCTACTTCGTCTGCGCGGCCGCCGGCGGCGGCTTCTTCCTGTGGAAATGCGCCGCGCTGGTCGCCGCCCCGGGGCGCAAGACCGCGCTCGCCAGCTTCTTCGGTTCGCTGATCCAGCTTTGCTGCGTGCTGTTCGGTGCGATGCTCGATGTGGCGCTGGGCTGAGGGGGTTGCGCTTGTTGCGCTGACGCTGATCACGCCGCCCGCGCTGGCGGCCTTCGACCAGGACGCGGCGCTGCGCACGAGCCAGGCGGCGATCGGGCGCCAGCTCGGCGACTACACGCTGCGCGACACGGCCGGGCGGAGCGTGCGCCTGTCGCAGTTGCGCGGCAAGCCGCTGGTGGTGAGCTTCGTCTACACCGGCTGCTTCAAGGTCTGCCCGACCGCGACCCGCTTCCTCGCGCAGGCGGTGAACGAGGCCGAGCGCGAGCTCGGCGCCGGAAGCTTCCGGGTCGCTACGATCGGCTTCAACCTGCCCTACGACACACCGCAGGCGATGGCCGAGTTCGCGCGCAAGCAGGGCGTCGGGGCGCCGAACTGGCTCTTTCTCAGCCCGGACGCGGCGAGCGTCGAGGCGCTCGCGGCCGAGTTCGGCTTTCGCTACCAGCGCACCGCGGCCGGCTTCGATCACCTGCTGCAGGTGAGCATCGTCGATGCCGACGGACGAATCTACCGCCAGCTCTACGGCGAGTCGTTCGCGCCGTCGAAGTTCGTCGGCCCCTTGCGCGAACTGGCGCAGGGCGCGCCGCAGCCGGCCCCGACGCCGACAGGGTTGTTCGACAAGGTGCGCCTGCTGTGCTCGGTCTACGACCCGGCCACCGGCGAGTACCGCTTCAACTCCGCCTACCTGGTGGAGATGCTGATCGGCGCGAGCATCATCCTGTTCGGGCTGGCGACGGTCTTCGTCGAATGGCGGCGCAAGCGTTAAAGCGCATCCATCTGGCGGGGCAGTGGGTCTTCCTCAAAGTCGAGAGCGTGTTCAACCTCGCTTTCGGCGAGCGGCTCAACCCGCTTTACTACCTCGGCCCGATCGCCTACTACCAGATGTGGCTGGTGGTCGGGAGCGGGCTGTATCTGTACGCCTTCTTCAAGACCGGGGTGCAGGAGGCGCAGGCCTCGGTCGAGACCCTCACGGTCCAGCAGTGGTACCTCGGCGGCGTCATGCGCAGCCTGCACCGCTACGGCTCGGACGGCGTCGCGGCGACCATGCTGCTGCACATGGCGCGCCACTGGTGCTTCGACCGCTACCGGGGCTTTCGCTGGTTCTCCTGGGTGAGCGGCATGGCGCTGGTGTGGCTGGTGTACGCGGCCGGCATCAACGGCTACATGCTGCCGTGGGACAGGCTGTCGCAGTTCGTGGTGGTGGCAACCGCCGAATGGTTCGACCGCCTGCCGATGTTCGGCGGCGAGCTGGTGCGCAACTTCATCTTCCCCGAGGCGGTCAACGACCGCCTGTTTTCGCTGCTCTCGTTCATCCACATCGGCGTGCCGCTGGTGGTGCTCGCGGTGCTGTGGGTGCACACCCAGCGCGTGCCGCAGGCCAAGACCGTGCCGCCGCTGCCGATCACGCTCATGCTCACCGCGGCGCTCATCGCGCTGTCGCTGTTCAAGCCTGCGCTCAGCCAGGGCGAGGCGAACCTCGCCGCCGCGGTGACCACGATCGGCTTCGACTGGTTCTACCTGCCCGTGTACGCACTGCTGTACCGCTGGTCGCCGGGCGAGGTGTGGCTGCTGGTGGGGGGCTTGAGCGCGCTGCTGGTGCTGCTGCCGTGGCTGCCGCCGCGGCGCCGCGCCGGCCCGGTTGAGGGCTACCACATGCTCGTTCGCCCGGACAACCGCATCGTCGCGGTGCGCGAGGGTGAGACGCTGCTCGACGCCGGCCTGCGCGAGGGCGTGCCGTTTCCCTACGAGTGCCGCAACGGTGGCTGCGGCCAGTGCAAGGCGACGCTCGCGTACGGCAAGGTGGACTACGGCGCCTACCAGCCCGGGATGCTGACCGATGAGGAGCGCCGCGCCGGCATGCTGCTGACCTGCTGCGCGACGCCGCTGTCGGAGGTCGAGCTCGAGTACCTCCCGGCGACGACGCCGGGCAACGTCCCGGCGCGGCTGTGGGATGCCAGCGTGGAGAGCATGGAGCCGCTTGCGCCCGACGTGATGCGGCTGATGCTGCGCCTGGACGGCGAGGAGAAGATTTCCTTCTACGCCGGGCAGTATCTCAACGTGCTGCTCGAGGACGGCGAGCGGCGCAGTTTCTCGTTCGCCACCGCGCCGCACGTCAACGACCGCGTCGAGCTGCAGATCCGGCGCATTCCGGGCGGGCGCCTCACCACGCGCGTGTTCGAAAGCATGAAGGCGGGCGACCGGCTGCGCTTCGAAGGCCCGCTCGGGTCGTTCTTCCTGCGCGAGGACTCCGACAAGCCGATCATCTTCGTCGCCGGCTCGACCGGCTTCGCGCCGGTCAAGAGCATGCTCGAGTACGCCTTCCAGCGCGGCCTCGAGCGCCGCATGATTCTGTACTGGGGCGTGCGCCGGCCCGAGGACATGTACCTCGGCGAGCTCGCCCGGCAGTGGGCGCGCGAGCACCACAACTTCGAATTCGTGCCGGTGCTGTCCGAGCCGCATCCGGAGGACCGCTGGCAGGGCCGCACGGGGCTGGTGCACGAGGCGATCCTGGCCGATTTCCCCGACCTTTCGGCCTACCAGGTCTACGCCTGCGGTTCGGTCGGCATGGTCGAGGCCGCCTACCCGGCGTTCTCCGCCCACGGGCTCGCGCAGGACGACTGCTTCGCCGACGCGTTCCGCCTGGCGCCGAAGATCCGCACCCGCGCCGCCGAGCTGGTGAAGCTGGGAGGCACGGCATGAAGCAGGCCATGCGCATCGTGACGCAGCTTGCGCTTTACCTGCCGCTGATGGCGCTGATCGGGACCTTCTCGACCTGGCCGCCGTTCACCGAGGTGCCCCCGGGCGAGGCGCTGCTGCGGCTGTCGTTCATCCACGCCGCCGCGCTCAAGCACGCCTGCCGCACGCGCAGCGCCGCCGAGCTTGCCAAGCTGCCGCCCAACATGCGCGCGCCGCTCGACTGCCCGCGCGAGCGGGCGCCGATCCGCATCGAGCTCGCGCTCGACGGCAAGGTTCTGCTCGAGCGCGAGCTGGCGCCGGCCGGGCTGCGCCGCGACGGCGCCGCGACCGCCTACTTCAGGCTCGTGGTGCCGGCCGGGCGCCATCACATCGCGG
>DAHVFK010000413.1 GCA_027317055.1 Betaproteobacteria bacterium
GAGCAGGAGCTCGGCTCTATGCGCGAGCGGATCAAGGCGATGCGCAAGGCGCTGGTCGAGAAAATCCGCGCCCGCGCGCCGCAGGCGAATTTCAACTTCATCCTCGAGCAGCGCGGGATGTTCTCCTATACCGGGCTGACCAAAGCGCAGGTCGAACGCCTGCGCAAGGAATATTCGGTCTACGCCATCGATACCGGGCGGATCTGCGTCGCGGCACTGAATTCGAAGAACATCGACTACGCGGCGGACGCGATCGCCAAGGTGATCTCGGCCTAGCTCACTGGCACTCGGTCCTGCCCTCGAAGCTACTGCCCGCCGAGAGGCCGAGGCTGGTGCCGATCCCGGGCAGCAGTACGGTGCCGATCAGCGCTCCGATCACGCCCGCCTTGGTGAGCGACAACGAAGGATCCGCTGTGGTCCCGGAAACCGCCACCGGCACGCCGACGAAGCCCCCGGTCTTCGCCACGGAAACGTCGAGCTTGCCCGACAGCGCCTGATCGGGCGCGATCATCACCTTGCCTGCCGCCACCAGCGACGGCGAACGCACGCAGACCTCGTTCACCTGGATGTCCTTGCCGCGCAGCGCGAGGTCCCCCTTCATTCGCTCGAACCTGGTCGTGCCTCCCTTGGACAGCGTGCCCAGCGGCAGCTCCGCTACGTGCGACAAGTCCACCCCTTGCCACGCCCCGCCCGCGACCTCGAATGGCGCATTCAGCACCAGCGCGTTCCCCAGCTGCCCCGCCGAACTGGCGAGCGCCGAGTACGTCACGCGCGCGCTCAGCTGTCCGGACAATCGCGCGGGCTTGCCGAGCGCCGCCTGCAGCGGAACCAGCTCCAGCCCTCCAAGCTGCGCCTTGCCGATGATGCGCCATTGCCTGCCCCAGCGCGTGTCCGCGCTGCCGACGAGCGTGCCGCCGTACAGTCTTCCGTTCACCTGGTGAAAATCCAGCCGTCCGTGCTGCAGCACGCCACTCGCCTCGAGCGAATCGAACAGCAGCGGCGCAGCCGCGATCGGCAAACGCCATTTGCGGGCCGAGACGGCGAGGCGCGACCGGCCGTCGCTCTGGGGATCGAGGGTCGCCCGGAACGCACCGTCGTCGGTCGACACGCGCACCACCGTCGCGGAGGGAACGACCGACAGATCCACGGCGACGTTGAACTGCGGCAGCCTAAGCGCGCGCTGCTCGTAGGTCACGTGCCGCAGCACGATCCGCTGAACCAGAATCCAGCCCCCTCCGCCTCCCTTCGGCAGCTTGTCGAACAGTTCGAACGCCGAGTGCTTGATGCGCACCCCGTCGGCGCGGATCTCGCGCAGCACGACCTCGCCCGAGAGCAGGAGCAACAGATCCGGCACGATGCTCCCGCGCTCGATGCTCAACTCGTCCTTGCGCCCGAGCTTCAAGCCGATGATTGCCAGCCGCGGCGTGGGCAAGAGCTGCAGACGCAGGTCGGCGATCGACACCGGTTCGCCGATGCGGTCCGACACGCGACGGCTGAGCTGCGGGATATAGCCGGAAAGCGGCACCAGAAACGGCACCGCGAGCGCTGCGGCAAGGAGCCCGATGAATCCAAGCAAGGCCCAGAGCCATTTTCTTTTCGCAAACGCCATCGCGTGATTGCTTGGACATCCGGAAATCCTTAAAATAGCGGGTTTTCCGGATCCCCGATAGCTCAGTTGGTAGAGCGACGGACTGTTAATCCGCAGGTCGTAGGTTCGAGCCCTACTCGGGGAGCCACCTTAACTCAAGGCCTTAGCTTTTAGCTTGGGCCTTTGTCACCTCCGCACCGTGGGGAAAACGTGACGCAAGCTTGATCACGTTGTTTCCTACGCCTACGGACTCAATCCGCGAAGCGGCGGCGGCAAGATTCTCCGCCGTAAACGTCGCCATAGGCATGAACATCCGGATTGACACTGGACCCCGGGCACAGCATATCAGCACTGCGCGGTGCCGCGGCGCAACCGATTTCCATATCTTATTTCTGAAGCTTCGAAAGTATCGTGGAAGTCGGGGCCGCTCCAACCACACCGAAGCGGTCATTGCCGAGCATCGTGTTTCGGAACAGCGCCTCACCGAAGAAAAAACCGGTGATTCCGCACGCGATCTGGTCGTTCATCGACGGCGGCGTGCGCTCTCCCGTAACCTCCCACAGCACGCTGCCGGCGAACGTGTATCGCGCCGCCTCCCAGTAATTCAGGCCCGCCTAGCGCGCGAAGCCGTGGTACATCGAACCTGGTTCGGGTGCCCGATCTGGCTCACGTTGTACGGGTCGTTGTCGACCGTCCAGCTGCCATGCAGATTGTCCCTGATCGAAGTCAGGTTGCTCGAGTAGTCGTTCCCAGCGAAGGCGTGCCGGTCGTAAAGATTGAGCAGCGCATCGAAGCCGATGATTTCCAGCGCCAGGACCGCGTAGCTCTTGGAGCGTCCGGGTCCCGATGGCAACGGGCTCTCGCAGGCCTTGTGCGAATCAGCGGCGTCGTTTGTTTGTGCCAACCAGGCCTTCGGCAACCGGAGACCCGTGCCCCCCAGTTCCTGGGAGGCAGCCCGGTCGAGCCCAGCGCGAGGGCGGCGCCGAACAGTACGATTGCGGCGATATGTTTGGACGGATTCACGCAATTCCGATCGATGTACTGAGGCCACTCGACGGTCGCAAATAATAGGCACTTGTTCAGGGACACTCCGTACGCCATCGAACATCGGGTTTGATCCGGAACAGAAGGGGCACATTGCTTCGGCACGCCCGCTGGATGCCGCACTATGGAAGGCGCGGGGCACGACATCCAGCACAGCGGCCAAGCGATATCGAACGAAGCGAGGAAGCGCAAAAACTAGAGTTACCGTTTCAGCGCGGCGATCTCGCGACGGTCTATTCGGGCATCGCGCTGCCCGAACCGCCCATTTCCTTGGGAAGATCCTTCATTTTCGGTAATCCATCCTTTATGTGCAGGACCGTTTCTTGGTAGTTAACGTGCACCCCTGGCTTGAACGGAAAAGTCGGTATCGCGGCGGCATAAACGTCAACGAGCTTCCACTGCGGGTGGTCGGTGAAGACGTGACCCCCGCAGGTCGCGCACCACTTACGCGAGCTTTTCGCGGTCTTATTGTAGGTACGAATCTTGTCTGCACCTTGGGTCACCTTTACCGAGTCGGATTGCCACAGAGTGAAGGCGTTCACCGGACCGGCTGACCAGAGCCGACAGTCACTGCAATGGCAATAGCCCATGCCAGCCGGTTCGCCCGTCACCGTGAACTGCACCGCTCCGCAAAAGCAACTTCCCTTGTACGCATTTCGGTTGCTCATAGGTCACTCCTTTTGGTTCGGGTCGCAATATTGGTTTCATACCGATTGACTCCCGATCTCCATACGGCACGTGAGCCGAATACTGCTGTGCCTCAATGGATAGCGGCCATTCGACAACTTCGCAGAGTGGTACAGGACGTACCGAAAGAACGGCCCCTGCGGGCCTAAACATGTACTCGTGGATCGACTCGAGTGGCCAATCCTCGGGATGCCTCCGTAGGCACCGACCACTCTATGCCATAT
>DAHVFK010000414.1 GCA_027317055.1 Betaproteobacteria bacterium
GGAGATGGTGTCGTACACCGGGCCGAGCACCGACAGCATCACCCAGCCCAGGATCGCGCCCAGCACCAGCGTCAGAGCGGGCTCGATCAGCGCCTGCACCTTGGCAATGCCTTCGCGCACCTCGCGGTTGTAGAAGTAGCTAACGTTAAGCAGGGCCGTATCGAGCGCACCGGTGTTCTCGCCAATCCTCAGCATTCGTATCACCAGCGGCGGGAACAGCGCCGCGTCCTGAAACGCCGCGGTGAGGTTCTTGCCTTCAGCGATCTGCTGCCCGGCGGTGCGCAGCGCGTTCTCGAGCGGCTTGTTGCCGACGATCTCCTCCGAGCTGCGGATGGCGTCGAGCACCGTGATGCCCGAGGCGTACATCAGCGCGAAGCTCGAGGCGAAGCGCGACAGAATGATCTTGCGCAGGATCGGCCCGACCAGGGGCATTGAGATCTTGTAGTGGTCGATCGCGAACGCCACCGCCGGGTAGGTGCGCGCAGCGAACTTCAGCCCGAACCAGAACGCGAACGGGGCGGCAATCACGCCCCACCAGTAGTTGACGAAGAAATTGGAGACCTGGATCAGGATCCGCGTCTGGAGCGGGATTTCCTGCCCCATATTGCGGATGAAGCCGGTCATCTGCGGCACGAGGTAGATCATGAGGAACAGCGTGACCAGCAGTACGATCGAGCCGACGAACGCCGGATACATGATCAGCTTCTTGGTCTGCGACGCGAGCTCGTCCTCCCACTTGATTGACTCGGTCAGGCTCTTCAGCACTTCGGGCAGGCGCCCGGTCTGTTCGCCCGAGCGTACCAGGCTGACGAACACGCCGCCGAACACCTCGGGGTAGTCGGCCATCGCCTGCGACAGGCTGCGCCCGCCACCGATCGATTCGATCATTCCGGAAACGACCTCGCGAAAGCGCGGGTTCTCGAGGCTGTCGCGCAGATCGACCAGGCCCTCCATTACCGGCACGCCGGCGGTGGTGAGCTGCTCGAGGTGGAAGCAGAAATTGATCAGTTCCTGGCGCTTGATCTTGGCGCCGCCGATGAAGCGGCTCTTCCGGCTCGAGGGCGCGCCGCTGATCAGGTCGAGGTCCATGCGGGCGAGGCGCTGCTCGAGGTCGAACACGTTGACCGCTTCGGCCCGGCCGAGAACGTTCTTGCCTGTGCTGTCGACCGCTTTATAGGTGTAGAGCGGCATTGGAACCGGGGCCGGAGCGCCCTCTTCCCTACGCCATGCGGTCGGTGATGTCGACCACGCGCATCAGCTCGTCGACGCTGGTGAGCCCTGCGCGCACCTGACGCGTGCCGTCTTCGGCCAGGGTCTTGAAATCCTTGCCTCGGGCGTCGTTGAGAATTTCCCGCGTGGTGGCGCGCCGCGCGATCAGCTCGTCGATGCTGCTGTCGATCTTGAGAATTTCCATGATCGCAACGCGCCCTCGGTAGCCCTGGTAGTCGCACTGCTCGCAGCCCACGGCGCGGTACAGCGTCGCCGGCTCGGTCGGCGTCAGCCCGAGCAGGCGCCGCTCCTTGACGTCGGGGTCGTAGGACTGGCGGCAGGTGCGGCAAAGCTTCCTCACCAGGCGCTGGGCGATGACGCCGATGATGTTGCCCGCCATCACGTCGGGCACGATGCCGATGTCCAGCAGGCGCGGGATCGCGCCGACCGCGGAATTGGTGTGCAGGGTCGAGTAGACCTGGTGGCCCGTCATCGCGGCGCGAAACGCCATCTCGGCCGTGTCGCGGTCGCGCACTTCGCCCACCAGGATCTTGTCCGGATCCTGGCGCATCATCGCGCGAATGCCGTTGGCGAAGTCCAGTTTCGCGGCCTCGGACACCGACGTCTGGCGGATGAGCGTCATCGGGTATTCGACCGGGTCCTCGAGGGTCATGATGTTGACCGCGTCCGAGTTGATGTGGTTCAGCACCGAATAGAGCGTGGTCGTCTTGCCGCTGCCGGTCGGCCCGGTGACCAGGATGATGCCCTCCGGCCTTGCGATCATGCGCTTGAGCATGTCGAGCTGCGTTTCCTCCAGCCCGAGCTTGTCGAGCGGCACAATGCCCTTCTGGCGGTCCAGGATGCGAAGCACCAGATTCTCGCCGTGCGTGGTGGGCAGGCTCGAGACGCGGAAGTCGATCGTGCGGCCGGACATGGTCGCCGACAGGCGGCCGTCCTGCGGCGCGCGGGTCTCGGCGATGTTCATCTTCGACATGACCTTGAGGCGCACCGCCATCGCCGGCCAGTAGGTCTTGTGCAGCGAGCGGATCTGGCGCAGCACGCCGTCGATGCGGTAGCGGATGCGCAGGAAGCTCTGCTCGGGCTCGAAGTGGATGTCGGAGGCGGCGCGCTCGACCGCGTCGGCCAGCAGCGCGGAGATCAGCCGCACGACCGGCTGGCTGTACTCGTCGTCGTCGGCCAGCGAGGTGTAGTCGACTTCCCCGGTTTCAATCTCACGCAGGATGCCGTCGATCGAGAATTCGTGCCCGTAATAGTCCTCAATCGCGCGCTCGATCTCGGAGTCGCCCGCCAACCGCAGCTCGATCTCCAGATTGCCCTTGAGGTGGGTACGCAGCTGGTCGATCGCGACGATGTTGTTGGTGTCCGAAAGCGCGACGATGAACTTCTTGGCCTGGCGGTCGAGTGCGATCGGGAACATGCGGTAGCGCCGCGCCAGGTCGCGCGGCAGCATCTTGAGCGCGCCGGGGTCGACGATGATCCGGGTCAGGTCGACCGACTGCAGCCCGAGCTTTTCGGACAGCGCGTCGCGCAGCGTGGCCTCGGAAACGAAGCCGAGCTGCACCAGCAGGCGCCCCACCGGCAGGTGGGATTTCATCTGCTCGAGCAGCGCGATCCTGAGCTGATCCTCGGTCAGGATGCCCTGATCGATCAGGATCTGGCCGATGTGGCGCTTGGCCTGGGGATTCGTGGGCGAATTCATCCAAGCTCAATGATACCCGGGCGCTGTCCCCCGATGGCGCAAGATTCTGTTATTCGCCAAGCGTCTGCGCGCGCTTTCGCGCCGCAGTCTGGTCGAAGCTCGCGCTGCGCTTTGCCGCCAGCGCGAGCGCGCGGCGGTAGTATTCGAGCGCGAGCTTCGGCTGGCGCAGATGGTCGAGGCTCACTGCGACGTTGTAGGCGAAGTCCGGGTTGTCCGGATCCGCCGCATAAGCCTTGAAGTAGGACTGCTGCGCCTCGGCCCAGCGGCCCTGGCGCGCATACTCGTTGCCGAGCGTGAAATACAGCACGTTTGCGCCCGGGTCGTCCGCGAGCAGCGTCTTGACCCGGCTTTCGGCCGCCACCGGGTCGGTCAGATCGCTGCGCAACGCGAGCAGGCCGGCTTGGGCGTGCGGGTCGCGCGGATCCGCCCGCAGCAGTCGGCGGTAAAGCTTGTCCGCCTCGTCGAAGCGTCCGCTGCGCATTTCGATCGCCGCCATGCCGAGCAGCGCGTCGCGATTGCTCGGGTCGTCGCCCAACGCCTGCCGGTAGGCCTCGCGCGCCGCCGCGACATCCCCCGTCTGGTAGGCGGCATAGCCCGCCGCCACGTGCGGGT
>DAHVFK010000415.1 GCA_027317055.1 Betaproteobacteria bacterium
CCCGACCGCGCTGCGCTGCGCCGCGTGCCAGGGACGGCGCGAGAAGCTGTACGCCACGGCCCGCTAGAGATCGAGGAACACCGTCTCTTTCGAGCCCTGCATGCGGATGTCGAAGCGATAGGCGACGCCGCCGGGCTGCGCCTCGCGCGTCGCGATCAGCGTCGCGCGGCGCTCGGCCGGCAGCGCCGCGAGTACCGGGTCGCGCGCGTTCGCCTCCCGCTCGTCGTCGAAGTAGACCCGGGTGAAAGCGTGCAGCAGCATGCCGCGCATGGTCACGATCACGTCGATGCAGGGTGCCTCGCCCGGGGCGGCCGCGCCGGGCTTGACCGTGTCGAACCAGTAGTGCCGCGCGGGGTGGGTGCCGGTGCCGCAGCGGCCAAAGCCCCTGAAACCGCTCGCCAGGCCTTCTGCGCGCGAGGCGACGAAGCGCCCGTCGGCATTGGCCTGGCAGATCTCGAGCATCGCGTCGGGCACCGGCACGCCGTCGCCGTAGATCACCCGGCCGGTCAGCCGGATGTGCTCGCCGGCGACCTGCGGCTCGGCCAGCACCGGCCCGAAAAGGCTCCTGAAATCGTAACCGTACTGCTCAGATGTTAGCGCATATGAGAAGTAAGGACCTACTGTCTGAGAGGGGGTCTGGGTCAGTTTCATGCGCTCAGGCCTCGGCCGGGGTCTCGTGCGGCCCGCGCAAGACGATGTCGAACTCGAACCCGAGCGCGAACCCGGCCTCGCCCACCACGTCGAGGTTCAGGCGCGACAGCAGCCGCCCGCGCCCGCGCTCGGGGGCGCTCAGATAGATCGGGTCGAGCGCGAGCAGCGGGTCGCCCGAGAAGTACATCTGGGTCACCAGCCGGCTGGCGAAATGCTGCCCGAAGAGCGAGAAGTGGATGTGGTTGGGGCGCCAGCCGTTGGGGTGGTTCTGCCACGGATAGGCCCCGGGCTTGATGGTCAGGAAGCGGTAGCGGCCTTCCCGGTCGGTCAGGCAGCGCCCGGCGCCGAGGAAATTCGGGTCGAGCGGCGCGTTGTGCTGGTCGGCCTTGTGCACGTAGCGCCCGGCGGCGTTGGCCTGCCAGATCTCGACCAGGGTGTGCGCCGCCGGCCGGCCGTCCTCGTCGAGCACCCGCCCGGTGACCACGATGCGCTCGCCCAGGGGGGCGCCGTTGCGGGCCGCGTTGCGGGTCAGGTCGTGATCCAGCGGGCCGATGTCCTCATGGCCGTAGACCGGGGCATTGCGCTGCACGAGCGCGCTCTTCAGCGGCAGCAGGGGCCGGGTCGGGCCGCGCTTGACGGTCGATTTGTAGCCCGGATAGACGTAGGGCGGCTGGCTCGCCCAGTCCCTGGGCGCGACGGAAGGCTTGGCCGGCATGGAATCGTTCCGTATCGATCGGATCGCCCGATTCTACTCAGGGGTTGCCGATGTAGTCGCGCTTGCCGAGCTCGACGCCGTTGTGGCGCAGGATGCAGTACGCGGTGGTGACGTGGAAGTAGAAGTTCGGCAGCGCGAAGCCGAGCAGGTACTGCATCCCTTTCCAGTTCACCTCGTTCTTGCCGAGCTTGATGGTCAGCTCCTTGTCCTCGCTGCCGTCGATCTGGGCCGGCTTGAAGCCCTGCAGGAAAGCGACCGTCTTCGCGATGCGCGCCTTGAGCTCGGCAACGCTCTGCTCGGTGTCCTCGTACTTCGGCACCTCGACCCCGGCCAGGCGCGCGAGCGCTCCCTTCGCGGTGTCGGTCGCGATCTGCACCTGGCGCGCGAGCGGGAACATGTCGGGGAAAATGCGGCAGGCGGTCAGCACCAGCGGGTCGAGGCCCTTCGCCTCGGCGTGCGCCTGCGCCTTGTCGAGGATCCCGGCCAGGTTGCCGAGCGTATTGGCGAAGCGCGGCGCGCTCGCCTGGTACATCGAGATGGCCATGGGTGTCTCCTGGGATGATGGGGAAGCGGATTCTAGCCCCGCCGGCGCGCCGCGGGGTCGGACTCGAACAACTCCTTGAGCTGCTCGGCCGCCTCGCGCGTGGTCTGGATCAGCTTCGCCTCGTCGTTGCGCAGCGCGTACTGCGACTCGAGCCGTTCCTCGTCGTGGCGGCGGAACAGCGACAGCGCGCCAGCGGTCGCGGAGGCCGACATCCCGAGCCGCAGCAGCGCCTGCTCGGCCATCGCGAGGCTGGAGGGAAAGGTGTCGCGCATGATATTGCGCACGCCGAGGTCGCGCAGGCGGTAGACGTGGTTGCGGTTGCGCGCGCGAGCGATGATCGGCAGCTCGGGGAAATGGCGCCGCACCACCGCCGCGGTGCGCAGCGAGCCCTCGACGTCGTCGATCGCGAGCACGAACAGCTTCGCCTCGCCCGCCTTGGCCGCCTGCAGCAGCTCCAGGCGCGAGGCGTCGCCGTAGTAGACCTTGCCGCCGAAGCGACGCACGAAATCGACCTGCTGGTAGGACTGCTCGAGCGCGGTGAACGCGATGCCGCACATGTTGAGCACGCGCGAGACGATCTGGCCGACGCGCCCGTAGCCGGCGATGATCACCGGCTTGCCCGGGTCGTCGATCGCGTCGAACTCGGGCGGCGCTGTGCGCGCGCGCCAGCGCTCGAGCAGCCGGTCGTGCAGCGCGAACACGAGCGGCGAGATCACCAGCGACAGCGTCACCGCGAGCACCAGCCGCTCGGCGGCCGGGCCGGTGAGCACGCCGAAGCCGGCCGCCGCGCCGAACAGCACGAAAGCGAACTCGCCACCCTGCGAGAGAGCGTCGCCCACCGCGAGCGCGCTCGCCCAGGGCGCCCCCATCGCGCGCGACACCAGCGCCATGAGCGCGAACTTGAGCGCCATCAGGCCGAGCGCGAGCGCGAACACCACCAGCGGCTCGCGCCCGAGCAGGCCGAGGTTCGCGCTCATGCCGACCGCGATGAAGAACAGCCCCAGCAGCAGGCCCTTGAACGGCTCGATATCGGCTTCCAGCTCATGGCGGAACTCCGAGTCCGCCACCAGCACCCCGGCGAGGAAGGCGCCCAGGGACGGCGACAGCCCGATCAGCTCCATGCCGAGCGCGGCGCCGACCACCAGTAGCAGCGCCGCGGCGGTGAATACCTCGCGCCCGCCCCAGCGCGCCACCGCCTGCAGCACCGGGCGCACCACCGCGCGGCTCGCCGTAACGACCAGCAGGATCGCCGCCAGGCCTTTGAGCGCCGGCGCGAGCTGCATGCCCGAGGCGCCGCCGGCGAGCAGCGGCAGCAGCGCGATCATCGGGATCACCGCCATGTCCTGGAACAGCAGCACCGCGAACGCCTCGCGCCCGTGGCGCGCCGCGAGCTGGCCGCGCTCGGCGAGCGCGGTCAGCACCAGCGCGGTCGAGGACAGCGCCAGGCCCAGCCCGGCGACCGTCGCCGCGCGCCAGTCCAGCCCCAGCGCAAGCGCGATGCCGCCGAGCGCGAGCGCGGTGAGCGCGAGCTGCGCGCCGCCGAGGCCGAACACCGCGCGCCGCATCACCCACAGCCGGCGCGGCTCGAGCTCGAGGCCGATGATGAACAGCAGCAGCACCACGCCGAACT
>DAHVFK010000416.1 GCA_027317055.1 Betaproteobacteria bacterium
GTGTGGCGTTTGGTGTCGGGCGCAAATTCCAAAATGCGAACACCTTCGATGCTCTGACCGTGGCGGAATCGCTGCGCATTGCACGCACGCGACTCGAGCGACCCTCGCTTTGGAGCCGTGCGGGCATGCTGGATTTGCCAGAGGCTGCGCTAAAGGTGATCCAGGCGACCGGACTCGACCAGAAACTTGGGAGCCAGGTTCGGCACTTGCCCCACGGACAGAAGCAGGCGCTAGAACTCGCCATGGTGCTGGCGCTGGAACCCAGTGTGCTCCTACTGGACGAGCCCACGGCTGGACTGACCAAGTCTGAACGCTTGCTAATCGGAAAAATCCTGGTCGAACTGACCAGCAAGCACGACTTGTGCGTTCTGCTAGTGGAACACGATCTTGACTTCGTGCGCGAGATTAGCTCGCGGGTAGTTGTACTGCACCAGGGCCGCATCGTTCTCGACGGCACAGTTTCCGAGGTTGTCGAATCAGAGCTCATCCGTACTATCTACGCTGGTGGCGTCAGCACCAAGTGGGTTCCACAATGAGTTCCGGCGCCCTAGAGCTCGCTGGGGTGCGTAGTGGATACGGCGAGGCCGTAGTAGTGCGCGATGTTACGCTGGACATCCGGCTGGGTGAGATCTTCGTGCTTCTTGGCAAGAATGGAATGGGCAAGAGCACGCTGCTGAAAACCGTGATGGGGTTCCTGCCGCTGCTGGGCGGCCGTATGAATCTATTCGGTAGTGATATATCGGGCATGCAGCCCTATCGGATTGCCCGCAAGGCGGTTGCCTATACGCCGCAGGAGCAAGCACTCTTCCAGGATCTCACAGTGGGAGATAACCTGCGTCTGGCGCTTCGGGATGACCGCGCGCTCAAGCTCGGACTGGAGCGGGTCGGCGTCTTTTTCCCTTTTATTCTGGAGCGACTAAAGCAGCGCGCGGGCACATTGTCGGGGGGCGAGCAGAAAATGTTGCTCGTAGCGCGCGCCCTCATGACTCGACCACGGTTGCTGCTGGTGGATGAAATTACTGAGGGTCTGCAGCCCTCAGTGATCGAAAAGCTGGCAGGGGTGTTAAAGGCCGAACGTAAGCAGTCCGAAATGGCGATACTACTTGTCGAGCAGCATGTGAAGTTCGCCTTGGAGGTGGCAGATCGCTACGCCGTGCTCAAGCTCGGTGAGATCGTCGATCGAGGCGATATTGAGGATCCGGGAGTGGAGAATAGTATATCTGAGCACTTAACCGTTTGACGGAAGCGTCTGTTCCCTCAGCAAAACGCGCCAGTTGGCGTTGAGGGGCCGACCCGACCGTCACAGTTCGCGAAATATTTGTCACCCATGACTTTCTCGATCGTTGCGCACTGTGCCCGTACCAGCCAACTCGGCGTAGCTGTAAGTACCGCAGTGCCTGCGGTGGGCGGGATGTGCCCCTACCTCAGGGCGCGCGTGGGGGCGGTGTCAACTCAGTCCTGGGTTAACCCCTATTTGGCAATAGAAGTGCTGAATCACTTGGCGCACGGAACTTCGGCGCCGGACGCGCTCGAGGCAGTACTAGTTCGGGATAAACGAAAGGATTTGCGGCAGATCGGCGTGGTCGACAATCAGGGGCGTGCGACTGCCTGGTCCGGGAAGTCTTGCACGCAGTGGTTTGGTCACATCGTTGACCAGCACTTCACAGTACAGGGAAACATGCTGGTGGGAGAGCCCACTATCGCGGCGATGGCAGCTTCGTTCCGGGACAGCGAGCATCTCCACCTCGCCGAGAGGATCTTACTAACGCTTGAGGCAGGTCAGGCCGCAGGCGGCGACAAGCGTGGGCGGCAATCGGCCTCTCTCAAGGTGTTCGACGCCGAGGAGTATGCGCTTTGGGACTTGCGGGTGGACGAGCATCCACACCCTGTCGCAGAGCTGCGGCGCGTGTACACCATTGCAAGCTTGCAACTCAAGCCGTTCGTCGATGGGATGCCGAAGAAGGGCGAAGTCACGGACAGCTTGCCTGAGTCGGTGGTGCGGATGCTATTGATGCCGCCGCCTAATCGTCCGGGCGGCGGCGGCAGCGTGCCGTAGTATTTAGCCCGATGCTGATTTATTTGCATCTCTCGCCAACGACCCATCATCGCTAGGTTTTCGGAGATATTCGATGAGCGAACCCGAACCCCGCCGAGAGCTTAATCCATACCGCCACATCCTTGGCTTGGACTTACCGCCGGAGCGGCTCAGTGAAGTATTGCAAGCATTCCGTGCTGTGCTCGACGAAGTTGAGAAGCTCCGGCAGTTAGATCTAACCGAAATCCATCCTGCCATCATCTTCGAACCTACTGCAGCCTACCGCAAGAGGTCGGATGTATGACCGCTGAACTTTGGACGCAGCCCATCGAGTCCCTTGCGCCTGCGATCCGTGCAGGTAGGCTCTCCCCAGTGGAATTGGCGCAGTCCTGTCTCGAGCGCATTGCACGCGTGGACGATAAGCTGAAAAGTTTTACCTGCCTCGCCCCCGATGTGCTGAAGCAGGCGCACAAGGCCGACGTGGAAATTCGAAGTGGAAACTGGCGCGGCCCTCTGCACGGCATCCCCATTGCGGTCAAGGATAACTACCTGACCGCTGACATGCCGTCTACCGCGGGGACGTCCGCTCCAGGCATTGCGTTCCCGCTGCGCGATTCCGCAGCGGTAGCGCGGTTGCGACGCGCTGGGGCTATCGTAATAGGCAAGACGTGCATGCACGAGTTCGCCTGGGGCAACGTAACCCCGCCCGTGCTCAACCCATGGGACCTGGAGCGGGTACCGTCTGGAAGTAGCGGCGGATCAGGCGCCGCTGTGGCCGCGGGGCTGTGCGCTGCCGCACTTGGATCGGATACGGGCGGCTCAATTCGGATGCCGGCGAGCGCCTGCGGCGTAGTGGGACTCAAGCCCACATTTGGTCGCATCAGCCGCGATGGAATCGTGCCGCATAGCTGGTCGCTCGACCATGCCGGACCGTTGACACGGACGGTGACCGATGCGGCGCACCTTCTAGCGGCTCTGGCCGGCTACGATCCGGCCGACCCGGCGTGTCAGGACCGGGCAGTGCCCGACTACTCCAAGGGGTTGGGCAAGCCGATCAAGGGGCTTCGCATTGGCGTGTGCCGGAATTATTTTTTTGAGCGCAACCAACCCGAGATCCAGCAAGCCGTGGAGACGGCGATCCACGATTTGGCGGCGCTGGGCGCACGCGTAGTCGACTTCAAGCTGCCTAATCTCGACTATGGCTTGGCCGCGATTTTCGCCATTGAACTGGCCTCGTCCACCGCTTATCACGACCAGTCCTTGCTGGCGGGACGCGTGCAGCATTACGCGCCCGATGTGCGCACTCTGGTGGAAATGGGGCGCCTCGTGAGCGCTCCGGACTACCTCAAGGCGGAGCAGTTGCGCTCCGTGCTGATGGAAGACTTCCGGCATGCACTTGAAAAAGTGGACGTGATTGTAGGGCCCACCACCCCAATCACAGCATGGAAAGTCGGCACATGGCATGTTCGCGTCGGAAACAAGAAGGAGAGCGTGCTTGCAG
>DAHVFK010000417.1 GCA_027317055.1 Betaproteobacteria bacterium
GTGCCGGACTGTCGATCGGCTTGCCCTCGCGGTCCAGCACCAGGCCGAGAAGGTAGGGTTGGCCCGAGCTCGTCAGGGCGATCGATTTGTCGGAGTAGAGGTCGACTGCGCGGGGATCGTCGGGAGTGAGTAGAGTGGTGACAATCGCGTTTCTCAGGCTGGTGTGCGGTTCCCGCCGGTCGACCGTCTCGACCGTAATTTCGCCGGCGTCGAAGTCAACTAGAGCGCGGCTTCTATAGTTCTGGGTGTATTTGACATAGCGCGTGCGGCTCGGAAGCTTGACCTCTTTCGGGCCCCAGCGTGCGCTCGCCTTGCCTGACAGGAACGACTCCAGCCGGGTGAGATCGCGCTTCACGGTCCGCAGGTCGGCCAAAAGGACGCGCGGGTCGCGCTCGTATTGCTTTGCGCGCTGCTTGAGGGCCCCTCGCAACGCCGCCTCGGGGTTGCCGGATGCCGCGATATTCACGAGTGTCAGCGGCGACGGGCCCGATTGACAGGCCGTCAGCAGCGCGGCCATAAAAGCGTAGAGCACGACGCGCTTGATCATGTTCACAAGTTGTACGCTGAGTTATCCTTGGCTTGCAAGTCCCATCCATTAAGGGGAGCCAAATTGAGATTCCTGGCCGTAGCGCTGGTCATGTACATCGGGGCGGCGCAAGCCGCGCCCGATGAATTCGCGTTCGGCGACGCCAAGCAGGGTCAGAAGCTCTATGCCGAAAAGTGTGCAGCCTGCCACGTGTCGCAGTTCGGCGGCGACGGTTCGAGCGTATTCACGCGCCCGGACCACAGGATCCATACGCCGGCGTCGCTGCTCGCACAGGTGCAGGGCTGCAACCGGCGCGCCCGTACCGGCCTGTCGGCCGAAGACGAGCAGAGCGTAGCGGCCTGGCTGAACGAGCGCTACTACAAGTTCAAGTAGGAACGACCGCCGTCGCCTCGAGCTCGATCTTGGCGGGGTGATCGAGCAAATCGGAGACGAAGATCATGCTCATCGCCGGAAAATGCCGCCCCATGTGGCGGCGCCAGATCGCGCCAAGTTCGGCGCGCGCGGCGAGGTAGGCCAGCCTGTCACAGCAGTAGGCCGTGATGCGGCAGACATGCTCGGGCCGGCCGTCGGCAACCGCCAGCACCTCGATGACGTTCTTGAGCGCCTGCTCGAACTGCGGCGCGAGCGCCTCTGAGTGAAATTTTTGCTGTGCGTCCCAGCCGACCTGGCCGGCGATGAACACCACCCGGCCCGGCTCGGCGGCGATGCCGTTCGCGTAGCCGATGGGAGGCGCCCAGCCCTGCGGCAGCAGCACGCTGTGGGGGGTGGTCATGCCCGCGCTCAGTCCGAGTAGACGGGGGGATCCGGATCGCGGTCCCAGCCGGGCTCGGGCTTGGGCACCCGCTTCATCCAGTCGCGAATGAGGCGCACGTGCTCGCGTTCCTCTTCGGCCATTTCGGCTGCAATCTTTCTTATCGCGGCGGGGGTCTTGGCCGAACGAACGATGCGGGCGAAGAACCTCTCCGCGCGGCGCTCGTTCCTGAGCGCGATCTCGAGCGCATGCCAGGGCTGCATCAGGTAGTGCAGATCCGTGACCGGCGCAGTCTCCGGCGGCTCGGCATCGTCCCAGCGCCATGCCAGCAGCATCTTGGGCGGCTGCTTCCAGCCCATTTCCTCCACGATTCGCTTGGCGTGCAAGCCCTCGATGCGCGAGAGCTTGCGGAACAGCTGCGCCACCTCGAGGTTGTTGTGCACCTCCATCTGGTCGGCAAAGTCGGCGTAGCGCTCTGAGGCGTCGATCTCCATCACGTAGGCGCGCGCCATGAAGTCCGCGAACGCCGCGTCGGGCTTTATCTTCTTCTTGCCGGCCGTCACAGCGCGAACTCCTTCTCAAGGTCCGCAACCGCGTGCGAGGCGCGCCCGGGCGGCGCATACGGCCGCCGCGTGCCCTTGTACAGCACGCCGAGGTTGAAGCCGTCGTCGGTCATCAGCCGGCGAGCGGCGCGCGCCGGGTCGTCGGTCGGCTCGACCGGCGAGGCGCGCACGGCCTCCTTCCAGGCGCGCTGCTCGGGGCGGAAGGTAACGCAGGGCGAAAGCACCTCGACGAACGAAAAGCCCGGGTGGCGGATCGCCTCGGTGATGAGCGAGGCCGTCCCGCTGGGGTCGCCGGAGAACGCTCGCGCGATGAAGTTCGCGCCCGAGGCGAGCGCGATCACGAGGGGATGAAACTCGCGCAGCCCGGTACCGCCGGGCGAGAGCTTGCTGTTCCAGTCGGGCTCGGTGGTGGGCGAGGGCTGTCCCTTGGTCATGCCGTAGACGTGGTTGTCCATCACGATGTAGGTGAGGTCGACGTTTCTGCGGCAGGCGTGCATGAAGTGATTGCCGCCGATCGAGTAGCCGTCGCCGTCGCCGCCCGCGACCAGCACGGTCAAGTCCGGGCGCGCGACCTTCAGGCCGGTGCCGGCGGCGAGCGCTCGCCCGTGCACGCCGTGAAAGCCGTAGCACGTGGTGTAGGCCGGGATGCGCGACGAGCAGCCGATACCGGACACCAGCGCCACGTTCTCTGGCCGCAGGCCGAGCGCGGCCAGCGCGCGGGTGATAGATGCGAGCACGGTGTAGTCCCCGCATCCCGGGCACCAGACCGGCTTGTATTCGGACTTGAAGTCCTTCGCGGCGAGCGTCACGACATTCGCGGGAGCGTTCATGTGCGGCTCCATTTCAAGAGCAATTGGTGAATTTCGTCCGGCCGGAAGGGAAGCGGGCCGGGCCGGCGTACGCTTTGCACCTCCGCCGGAAGGTCGTACTCGGCTCGCAGGTAACGATAGAACTGGCCGCTGAAGCTCTGCTCGACAACCAGCACGCGCTTGACGCCTTCCAGTGCCTTTTTGAGGCGGGCCGGCTGCGCCGGCGAGAGCAGTCGCAGCGAGATCAGGCGCGTGCTTACGCCGTCGGCGCGCGCGCGCGCGAACGCCTCGCGCGCCGGCGCAGTGCACGAACCCCAGGTCACCACCGCGATGTCGCCCTCGCCTTCGACGCTGGCCCAGTGCTCCGCGCAATCCAGCGCGGCGAGCTTGCGCTGCCGCTTCTCGAGCTGGGCCAGGTGATCGATCGGCTGGGATGACGGCGTGCCACGCTCGTTGTGCTCGAGGCCGTCGGCCGTGTACATGGTGCCCGGTGTGCCGGGAATCGCCATCGGCGAGATGCCCGAGTCGGTGATCGCGTAGCGCTTGTAGGCGGGGGCATTGTCGGGCGCGCGCAGGCGCTCGGCCTTGATGTCCGAATCCGCCGGGCGCTCGACGATCGCGCGCGCCTGGCCGAAATACTGGTCGGAGAGCACGATCGCAGGCACCTGGAGCGACTCGGCGAGGCTCACCGCCCACTGCGTCGCGCTCAGGCAGTCCGACACGGAGTTGGGCGCCACCACCACGTGCGGGGCGTCGCCGTGCAGGCCGTAGAGAGCGATGTTGAGGTCGGCCTGCTCGGTCTTGGTCGCGATGCCGGTCGACGGCCCGGTGCGCATCACGTCCACCACCAC
>DAHVFK010000418.1 GCA_027317055.1 Betaproteobacteria bacterium
GGGGCACGATCAGCAGCGCAACGATGTTGATGATCTTGATCAGCGGGTTGACCGCCGGGCCGGCGGTGTCCTTGTACGGGTCGCCCACCGTGTCGCCGGTCACCGCCGCCTTGTGCGCGTCGGAGCCCTTGCCGCCGAAGTTGCCGTCCTCGATGTACTTCTTGGCGTTGTCCCAGGCGCCGCCGCCCGTGGTCATCGAAATGGCGACGAACAGGCCGGTGACGATGGTGCCCATCAGCACGCCGCCGAGCGCCTGCGGTCCAAGCGTCAACCCGACCACGATCGGGATCAGCACCGGCAGCAGCGAAGGCACGACCATCTCCTTGATCGCCGCGCGCGTGAGCAAGTCGACCGCGCGCGAGTAGTCCGGCTTGGCCGTGCCTTGCATAATGCCGGGGATCTCCTTGAACTGGCGCCGCACCTCGACCACCACCGAGCTCGCGGCGCGGCCCACCGCTTCCATCGCCATGGCGCCGAACAGGAAGGGCACCATGCCACCGATCAGCAGTCCGATCACGACCATGTGATTCGAAAGGTCGAAGGTCAGCGTGCTGCCGGCCCTGTCCAGGGCGTGGGTGTAGTCGGCGAACAGCACCAGCGCGGCGAGGCCGGCGGAGCCGATCGCGTAGCCCTTGGTCACCGCCTTGGTGGTGTTGCCCACTGCGTCGAGCGGGTCGGTGATCGCCCGCACCGTCGCGGGCAGGTCGGCCATCTCGGCGATGCCGCCCGCGTTGTCGGTGATCGGGCCGTAGGCGTCGAGCGCGACGATGATGCCGGTCATCGACAGCATCGAGGTCGCCGCAATCGCAATGCCGTACAGTCCGGCCAGCCCGTACGAGACGAAGATTGCGACGCAAACCGCGAGCACCGGGAAAGCGGTCGATTTCATCGACACGCCGAGGCCGGCAATGATATTGGTCGCGTGGCCGGTGGTCGATGCTTCCGCGATGTGCCGCACCGGCTTGAACTGGGTGCCGGTGTAGTACTCCGTGATCCAGACCATGAAGCCGGTCAGCACCAGGCCGACCACCGCGGCGCCCCACAGGTTCCAGACCCCGATCATCGTGTCGCGGCCGGTGATCTCGAACGGCACGTCGGCGACGATGCTGCCCATCATGACCTGCGTGATCGGCCAGAACGCGATCACCGCCAGGACGCCGGCCACCCACAGGCCCTTGTACAGGGCAGGCATGACGTTCTTCTCACCCGCCTTCGCCTTCACGAACCAGGTGCCGATGATGGAGGCGAGGATCGAGAAGCCGCCGATCGCCAGCGGATAGACCAGGGCGTTCACGTCCTTTATCAGCAGCGCACCCAGCAGCATGGTAGCGATGAGGGTGACCGCGTAGGTCTCGAACAGGTCGGCCGCCATGCCGGCGCAGTCGCCCACGTTGTCGCCCACGTTGTCCGCGATCACCGCCGGGTTGCGCGGATCGTCTTCGGGAATACCGGCTTCGACCTTGCCGACCAGGTCGGCGCCGACGTCGGCGCCCTTGGTGAAGATCCCGCCGCCGAGCCGCGCGAAGATCGAAATCAGCGAGCCGCCGAAACCCAGGCCAACCAGCGGATGAATCAGGTGAGCCAGATTGGACTTGTCGAGCGTATTCGAGTACAGCAGCGAAAAGTAGCCGGCCACGCCGAGCAGGCCGAGCCCGACCACCAGCAGGCCGGTGATCGCGCCGCCGCGAAACGCGATGTTCAGCGCCTCGTTCAGCCCGGTGCGCGCGGCCTCGGCGGTGCGCACGTTGGCGCGCACCGAAACGTTCATGCCGATGATGCCCGACAGGCCCGAGAACACCGCGCCGATGAAGAACCCCCAGGCCGTCGCCCAGCCGAGCGGGGGAATGAAGCCGATCACGAGGAACAGCACCACGCCGACGATGGCGACGGTGGTGTACTGGCGCCACAGGTAGGCGGTCGCGCCCTCCTTGATCGCCGCCGCGATTTCGCGCATGCGGTCGTTGCCGTCAGGCTGCGCCAGGATCCACTTGATCGAGATGGCGCCATAAACAATTCCAATGATGGCGCACGCCAGCGCGAAAATGACTCCTCCGGACATGGTCTAGCTCCCCTTCTTTGATCGTTTGGGTTTGCGGGCGGGGACGCCCGCAGGAAAGGCGCGGATTTTAGCAGAAAAGCCGCGCGGGTCGCGGCGCAGCTAGGCCTTGAAGGCGCTTTGCAGCCGCTTGCGCACGGGCGCGTTGCGCAGCCTGACGTACGCCGGCAGCCCGTTGCGAAACGGCGGCGGCAGCTCCCCGACCACCAGCGGCGCGAGGTAGCGCCTGGCGGCTGCGGTGATCTGGAAGCCGTCCGCGCTGACGAAGTCGCGCGGCACGCGCCGCTCGTGGTTCGCCACCTTGTCGAGCGGCGCGACGCCGATCTTCCAGCGGTAAGGCCGGTCCGAGGTGCGCACGATGACCGGCATCACCGCGTTGCGTCCCTCGAGCGCAAGTTTCACCGCAGCCTGGCCCACACGGTAGGCCTGGTCGACGTCGGTCTTTGAGGCGACGTGCCGCGCCGCGCGCTGCAGGTAGTCGGCCACGGCCCAGTGCGGCTTGTAGCCCAGGCGCGCCTGGACCATTTGCGCGATGACCGGCGCGACCCCGCCGAGCTGCTTGTGGCCGAAGGCGTCGACCGAGCCCGCTTCGGCGAGGAACTTGCCCTGCGCGTCGCGCACCCCTTCCGACACCGCGACCACGCAGTAGCCGACGCTCTCTACCGTCTGCTTCACGCGAGCGAGGAAGGTCGCCTCGTCGAACGGCAACTCGGGGAACAGCAGCACATGCGGCGGCTCGCCCGCGCGCTCCGCCGCGAGTCCGCAGGCGGCGGTGATCCAGCCGGCATGGCGCCCCATCACCTCGAGCACGAACACGCGGGTCGAGGTGCTCGCCATCGAGGCCACATCGAGCCCGGCCTCGCGAATCGAGGTCGCGACGTACTTCGCCACCGAACCGAAGCCGGGGCAGCAGTCGGTGCCGACCAGGTCGTTGTCGATGGTCTTGGGCACTCCGATCGCGCTCAGCGGGTAGCCCATCGCGGCGCTGATCTTCGACAGCTTCAAGGTGGTGTCGGCGGAGTCGTTGCCGCCGTTATAGAAGAACCAGCCGATGTCGTGCGCGCGCAGCACCTCGACCAGGCGCTCGTACTTGGCGCGGTCCTCCTCCGGGCTCTTGAGCTTGTAGCGACAAGAGCCGAAGGCGGCCCCCGGAGTGTGCTTCAGCGCGCGAATCGCCGCCGCGCTTTCCTTCGTAGTGTCGATCAGATCCTCGTTCAGCGCACCGAGGATGCCGTTGCGCGCGGCGTACAGCTTGCCGATGCGCGCTTTGGCACGGCGCGCGGCCTCTATCACTCCGCAGGCCGACGCGTTGATGACCGCGGTGGCGCCGCCCGACTGGGCGTAGAGGGCGTTGCGCAATTTGGCTCGGCTCATGCTTTTCCTCCCTTTCCCCCATTGAGCGCTGCGAACGCGCGATCGCGGACCTGCTCCACCGAGCCGCCAGGGAGGCAGCAC
>DAHVFK010000419.1 GCA_027317055.1 Betaproteobacteria bacterium
GCAGCGTGTAGGCGAGCATGCGCCCGCGCGAGCGGGCCATCGACCACGCGTGCAGGTAGCTGCCGGCCAGGGTGCGCGGCAGGAAGGACCAGAAGCTCTCGCCCAGCCGGGCACTCGCCGGGTCCTCGGGCGTCGCGACGCGCGCGTGGTGACCGCGGTTGTGCTCGAGGTGGAAGTGCCCGTAGCACACCGTCACCAGCAACAGCTGCGCCAGCAGGCGATCGAACAGGGAACGGCCATGACCGAGTTCGTGCGCGATCGTGATTCCTTGCGCGCCGGTGACCACGCCCACCGACAGCGCGAGCCCGAGCGCCTGCGCCGGCGCGAGTTCGCCGCGCGCGAACACCGCCGCGCCCCACACGATCAGACAGAGCTGGATCGGCACGTAGGCATAAAGGATCACACGGTAGCAGGCGTTGCGCAGGCGCTGCCCCGAATGCCGCAGCGGCTCGTTGGCGAGGTCCTTGCCTACCAGCCAGTCGAGCACGGGAATCAACATGAACGATACGACGAAGGTGTAGTAGTTCGCCTGGTGCAGGTAGCCGACCACCGGCATGCTCGAAAGAAGCAGTGCGAGCAGGAAGCGCGCCGGCCGCAGGGCGTGCAGCATGGGGCTCAGTGGATCTCCGGCTCCGCGGTCGGCGCGGTGCCCTCGAGGAAGTCGAAGTCGCAGCCCTCGTTCGCCTGCTTCACATGGCGCGAGAAGATCGCGCCGTAGCTGCGCTCGTAGCGGGGCGCGGGCCGCGTCCAGGCGGCCTTGCGCCGCGCCAACTCGGCGTCGAGAATCTTGAGGTTGAGCAGCTTCTTCTCGACGTCGAGCTCGATCGGGTCGCCGTTGCGCACCAGCGCGAGCGGCCCGCCGACGTAGGCCTCGGGCGCGACGTGCAGGATGCAGGTGCCGTAGCTGGTGCCGCTCATGCGGCCATCCGACAGGCGCACCATGTCCTTCACGCCCTGCTTCACGAGCTTCCTCGGGATCGGCAGCATGCCCCACTCGGGGAAGCCGGGGCCGCCCAGCGGCCCCGCGTTCTTAAGCACCAAGACGCAGTCGGCGTCGACGTCGAGGTCGTCGCGGTCGATGCGCGCCGCCATGTCGTTGTAGTCCTCGAACACGACCGCGCGCCCGGTGTGCTTCAGGAGCCGCGGCGTGGCCGCGCTCGCCTTGATCACCGCGCCGTCGGGTGCGAGCGTGCCGCGCAGCATGACGATTCCGCCCGAGGCGAGCAGCGCCTTGTCGCGCGGCAGGATGACGTCGCGATTCCAGACCTTCGCGCCTTCCAGGTTCTCACCGAGCGTGCGGCCGTTCACCGTCCTCGCCGACAGGTCGAGCAGGTCCTTCAGCTCTGCGAGCAGCGCGCGCAGCCCGCCGGCGTAGTAGAAGTCCTCCATCAGGTACTGCTTGCCGGAGGGCCGGACGTTGGCGATGACCGGCGTCTGCGCGCTAATCTCGTTGTAGCGCTCGAGCGGAAAGGGCAGCCCGGCGCGCCCCGCCATGGCGACGAGGTGCACGATCGCGTTGGTCGAGCCGCCCATTGCCATCAGCGTCGTGATCGCGTTGTCGAACGAGCCGCGCGAGAGGAAGTCGCGCGGCTTCAGGTCTTCCCACACCATCTCGACAATGCGCTTTCCGGTAAGCGTCGCCATGCGGGAGTGATTGGAGTCCGGCGCCGGGATCGAGGAATAGCCCGGCAGCGTGAAGCCAAGCGCCTCGGCGAGCGACATCATCGTGGCCGCCGTGCCCATCGTCATGCAGGTACCGGGCGAACGCGCGATCGAGTCCTCGATCTCCTTCCAGTCGCCTTCGCTAATGCGGCCGGCGCGCAGCTCGTCCCAGTACTTCCAGGTGTCCGAGCCCGAGCCGAGCGTCTGGTCGCGCCAGTGGCTGTTCAGCATCGGCCCGGCGGGCAGGTAGATCGCCGGGAGGTTCATGCTGGTCGCGCCCATGATCAGCGCCGGGGTGGTCTTGTCGCAGCCTCCCATCAGCACCGCACCGTCGGCCGGGTAGGAGCGCAACAGCTCCTCGGTCTCCATGGCGAGAAAGTTGCGGTACATCATCGTGGTCGGTTTCTGCATCGTTTCGGCCAGCGCCATGGCCGGCATTTCGAGCGGAAAGCCGCCTGCCTGCCACACGCCGCGCTTCACTTCTTCTACCCGCTGCTTGAAGTGGGTGTGGCAATGGTTGATGTCGGACCAGGTGTTGATGATCGCAATCACCGGTTTGCCCTGGTAGTCGCTGCGGTCGTAGCCCATCTGCGCGGTGCGCGAGCGGTGGCCGAACGAGCGCAGGTCTTTGACCCCGTACCAGCGGTGGCTGCGAAGGTCCTCGGGCTTCTTCTTCATGGTGGTGTCTCCTTCCGTTCAGCATTTTAAACATGCAACTACGGGGCGCGCGGCCCCGGGGTACACTTTGCGCCCCGCATCACATTCCACCTGACCTCATGGCCGAATCCTTTGTTTTCCAAGCCAAAGCGCTAGAGCGCACGGTCGCCGCTATCGTCGCCGCCGGCGGCAGCGAGCCGCGCGAGGCGCAGCTGGTTTCCTCCAACCTCGTGATGGCGAACCTGAGCGGACACGATTCGCACGGCGTGGGCATGATCCCGCGCTACATCGAATCACTGAAGGAGGGCGGGCTGCAGCCCAACCGCCATCCGCAGTCCAGGTTCGACGGCGGCGCGCTGCTCGCGCTGGACGGGCAGGCTGGCTACGGCCAGGTGATCGGCCTCGAGGCGACCGAGATGGCGATCGCGCGCGCCAAGCAGCACGGCGTATGCGTGATGACGCTGTCCAATGCGCACCACCTGTGTCGCATCGGGCAATGGGCCGAGCAGGCGGTGGCGCAAGGGCTGATTTCGATCAGCTTCGTCAACGTGATCTCGCGCCCGATCGTCGCGCCGTTCGGCGGCAGCGACGCGCGCTTCGGCACCAATCCCTGCACCATCGGCATCCCGCTCGCGGGGCAGCCGCCGATGATCCTCGACATGGCGACCAGCGCGGTGGCGCAGGGCAAGATCCGCGTTGCGCACAACAAGGGCGTAAAGGTGGCGCCCGGCCTGCTGATCGACGACAAGGGCAAGCCCACCGTCGATCCGCGCTACGGCGTGATCGAGCCTCTCGGCGCGCTGACCACGATGGGTCTGCACAAGGGCTACGGTCTGGCGGTTGCCTGCGAGCTGCTTGGCGGCGCGCTGTCGGGCGGAGGCACGCAGCGCACCGGCGAGCGCAGCAAGAAGCGCGTCTTGAACGGAATGCTGTCGATACTGATCGACCCCGCCCGGCTCGGAACGGGGGATTTCTTCGAAAGCGAGGCGGTGGCGTTCATTGAATGGCTCAAGCAGTCGCCGCCGGCACCCGGCTTCGACAAGGTGCGCATCGCGGGCGACCCCGAGCGCGAGACGCGCGTCAAGCGCGGCCGCGAAGGCATCGAGGTCGATGCGACCACCTGGAAGGACATCCTGGCCGCAGGCGAAAAGGTCGGCGTCGCCGCCGCGGCGACCGACGCCTGCGCGCG
>DAHVFK010000041.1 GCA_027317055.1 Betaproteobacteria bacterium
CCTTCGGCGCGTCGGCGCCGCTCGCGGCTCTGCAGCAGGAATTCGGCTTCGAGCCGGAGCATGTGGTGAGGGTGGCCAGAGAGGTCCTGTCCGAGCAATAACGCCGTACGAAGACGATAACAACGACACCAGGGTCGGCTGACTTCGAGCGCGGCTAACGTTCGCCTCGTACACGGTAGAAGTCGTTGATGCCCGCCTGTTGGCGGAGTTCGGGTGCATCGTTGCCGCGTGCCGCCGTGGTGTACGGGATTCCGATCGCATCGGCAATGCGCACGAAGCCGTGAAAGGCCGCGACCACGGCCGCGGCGTCGACCAGCGCCGCGTCGCCCAGCGCCGAGCGCAGCGTCTCGCGCGCGGACTGCGTGCGCGCCGCATCGCGCAGTACGACCGCCTCGGCGAATTCGATCAGCGCATCCGCATGCGGGATACCGACATCTTCGTCGAATCCCTGCGTCACGCCGCGCACGTCGACCTGCTTGCCCTCGGATTGCATGCTCTCACGGAGCATGTAGGAATGTGCGGTCGTTCAATAAGCGCACTGGTGCATGGCGGAGACGCGCGCCGCGACGATCTCCACCTGCGGCCGGCGGATGGCACGGATCGACTTGTCGAATTGATAGACGTACTCGCCCGGCATGTAATGACAGTTGGCGAGTGCCCAATAGTCGCGCAGCGACTGCGGCACGAGCGACAAGCCGCGATAGATGTAGCCCGCCTTGGGGTTGGGATACAGCGGTCCGTCGGCCTCGAGCGCGTCTTCGGGCTCGACCAGCGGCAGCCAAGCCGCCTTTTTTCGCGCGCCTGCCGGGCGGTAGCGGGTCGGTTCGCCCGCCGTCGGCGCCGGCAGCGCGCGCTCGGGCAGGCCAAGTGCCCGCAGGCAGGTGTCGAGCATCATCACCGTCGCCACCAGGCCGACAACCTCGACGTACTCGCCTTCGGACAGGCCGCGCGCGAGTATCGACTGCGACCACTTCTCGCTCAACCGGCCCGGATCGCTCACTACCCTGTGGATGAGTTCGACTTCCGCGGCGCCGAGTGTCCCGAGGTCTTCGTGCGCGCCCGTTACCGCATTGGGAGAAAGCGCGGCCTTGATGCGCGCGCAATGCGCGCATGCTGGAGCGTGCCGGATCTCCGCGGCGACGGCAATCCGCCGCTCGCCGGTCAACCAGGTACCGGGTGCGGCGATTGCCGCCCAGGCACGCTCGTGCGCCTCGGCCAGATCGCTGCGAACTGGAATGCGGCTGCCTGCGAATGAAGGTGCTGACATGGATTCTCCCGCTTGGATCGTCATATTATGCGCTGCCTGCTGGACGAATGGTCAGCTTGTGGCTGAGCGCTCCCTCGCTCTCGAACACGATGGAGACGTGCTGGCCCTGTTTGACCCGGATCGCGCTCGGGATGAATTTGAACTCCTTGCCGACGACCGTAATGCTGCCGTTCGCGGGCACCTCAACCGGCTCGCCCGGGTGCGAGAGGTGCTGGTGGCCAGCCGCCGGCGCGCCCGGGCGGGACGCTGTTACCGTTGCCGGGCTGCGGCGGCTGGGCGAGCAGGCGTCCGCTTTTTTCGGAAGTCGGATTGGGGATAGAACTGCATGCGCGTCATTGCGGCGTATCTGAGAAACCTCACGCTGGCCAGAGGGATCCTTTGGTGCTACCTGATCTGGTATCTCGTAATGGCCGGCTTCCATTTCGACCCTTCGCCCCAACTGTGGTTGACTGCGGTCGGCTTGAGCCTGGTCGTCGGCGTCGCCCTCGTGCTGAGCGTTACCGCTGCCCGCGCGGCGCAAAGACTGGATCGCTGGCAGTTGCTTCGCCTGTTCCTGGTGCCCTTCTGCGTGTCCAGTTTTTCTGCCCTCGTAAAAGGACAAGGGTTCGTTCTGATTTTCTCGCCGAAACCGCTCGAAACGGGCCTCGCGCTTGCGCTGTGCGCGGTCTTTGGGGCCTTGTCAGTGCTTGTCAGGCGACATGCGTAACGACTTGCTTTCGCTGCGTGACGGGCGCGCCTCGATGTATCAATCGGCCCGCGCGTAGCGTCCTTCAACGGGCGGCATGGATTCTTGCCGTATTTGCGCTGAGCGGGAACGCAGCGCGTTTCGCCGTCATCTAATGTCGTGAAACTCCGGAACAAACGGTTGGGGGTAGTCCATGCGCCCGGTATCGGTTGAATTCGCAGAGCAGGGTTTAGCCGACACCGCGCTCGCGCAGCGGGTTTCGGCCGGCGACCATGACGCGTTCCGGATGCTGATGCGACGCTACAACCAGACGCTTTACCGCACCGCGCGCGGCATCCTGAAGGACGACGCCGAGGCCGAAGACGCGGTCCAGGAGGCGTATTTGCTCGCCTACCGCGGGTTGAGCAAGTTTCGCGGCGACGCGAAGCTGTCCACCTGGCTGGTTCGAATCGTGGTCAACGAGGCGATCGCCCGGGTTCGAAAGCGTCGCCGCAAGGCCGAAGTCATCCAGCTGAGCGGCGACGCGGGACCGCACGCAGAAACCGCGGAGATGACCATGAACGAAGACGCCCCCGAACGGCCCGATCACGCGCTGGTGCGCGCGGAGACCCGGCGCCTGCTCGAGGCCAAGATTGATGAATTGCCGAACGCATTCCGCATCGTGTTCGTGCTGCGCGCGCTTGAGGAAATGACGGTCGAGGAGACCGGGAATTGCCTCGGTATCCCGGAGGCGACGGTGCGCACGCGGTACTTCAGGGCGAGGAGTCTGCTGCGCGAAGCGCTCGCGCGCGAGATCGATTTCGTCTTCGACGACGCGTTTTCATTTGCGGGCGAACGCTGCGACCGAATCGTCGCGTCCGTTCTCGCCCGACTCGGAGCCGGCGCCGGAACCGGAACCCGTGAGTAAGTTGCCGTATTGCCGGGCGACGTCCTGCCACGGTTCCGGTCGGGATGGTTTTGTTGTTGTTCCATAGTCAACGAAAGGAAACCGATATGTTGAAGCGTGCAGTGGCAGCGGCAGTGCTTGCGGCGAGCATCGCGATGCCGGCGTTTGGCGCCGGGACCCTGACAAAGGAACCGCCGGGGCATGGTTACAAGAAGGTGAGCGGTCTGGTAAAGCTTCCCGAATTCCTACCGGGACTGGGCAAGCTCTACGTCAAACCCCCGACGTTGCCCGCCGGGCCGTTTCTTGCCTACGACAGGAGCGGCAAATTGGTGAGCACCATATACATGATCCCGATCAAGGACCTCGACGAGCACAAGGCGTTCGAGGAGCTCGCAAGCGGACCGAAAAAAGTCGATCACGTGGATATGTATTACAACGCGGGCCATCCGGGGGTGGAGGTGCCGCACTATCACATCGTGCTGTGGTACGTCTCGGAGAAAGAAGCGAACAAGCTCAAGTAGGCGCATCGTGGCGACACGCAGGGATTTCCTGATTGCCGGCGGCGTTTTCGCCGCTGGCGTCGCGTTGCCGGCCTCAGGCCAGGCGGCGTCCAGAGGCGGCGTGGTCGAGATCAGGATGCGCAGCGATCCGACCGGCGCCAAGGTGGGATTCGATCCCGTCGGGATTCTCGTTGCGCCAGGGCAAACCGTGCGTTGGGTCATTCAGGCCGGCGTGCACACCACCACGGCATACCATCCGCGTAACGCCGGCCATTCGCTGCGTATCCCGAAGACTGCGACGCCCTGGAATTCCGGCTACCTGGTCAATCCGGGCGATCATTTCGAGGTCGCCCTGACCGCGGAAGGCGTGTATGACTACTTCTGCATGCCGCATGAAATGGCGGGAATGGTCGGCCGGCTTATCGTCGGTCGTGCTTCCGGCCCCGGATCACTGCCCTACGACTACTTTGACGGCAAGCCCGGTGCCGCGAACTGGCAAAGCGTGCCCGAGGCAGCGCGCAGGGCATTCCCCGCAGTGGAAGCGATTCTCGAGAAAAAAGTGGTTCGGCTAACGGGTTTCGACGACTGAGCGATATCAGTTCATACCGCTCGGACAATCTAGGAGATCATCATGTCACGTATTGTAAAACGCACTCACACCGAACCTGCAAGCTCGTTGTTGGCGGCGAGGAGCCGAACCGACTTTACTGGTACGACAACGCCGGGACACGTCATGAGCACGCCGACGACGTTCCGGACATTCGCAGTTTCTGAGCCGTCGTCGCGGCTGAAATCCGGAAGCGCCCGCCATGGCGACTTGTGATACCCGGTTGACGCGGCGTGAGCTGGTCGCCGAAGGCACGATGGCGTTCTATTTCGCCAAACCGCCCGGTTTCCGGCACCTGGCGGGACAGTCGCTGACGATGACGCTGATCGACCCGCCGCAGACCGACGACGAAGGCGATAGCCGCACCTTTACCATCGCCGCCGCGCCGCACGAAACCGATCTCATGATCGCAACGCGCATGCGCGATACCGCCTTCAAGCGCGTGCTGAAGTCGATGCCGGTCGGCACGGTCGTCAGGATAGACGGGCCCAACGGCGTAATGGTCCTGCACGACGATGCGACGCGTCCCGCGGTGTTTCTCGCCGGCGGCATCGGCATCACGCCGTTTCTCTCGATCGCGCGGCACGCGGCACACGATCAGCTGCCGCATCGTCTTTATCTCTTTTATTCGAACCGGCGGCCCGAAGATGCGGCGTTCGTCGAAGAGTTGCAGAAAATGGAGCAGGTCAATTCGAAGTTCCGTTTGATCGCAACCATGGCCGAACCGGATAAATCATCGCATTCGTGGTCGGGCGAGACCGGTTTCATCCGGCCCGACATGCTGCAACGCCACCTGCCCGACGTCAAAACCCCGATCTACTACTTCGCCGGACCGCCGGCGATGACCATGGCAATGCAGACCATGCTGGAAGATATCGGAGTTTCCGCAGACGCCATGCGATCCGAAGAGTTCTACGGCTACTGAGGCAGGGGTTAAGACGGACCGGAGAGCGTGGCGCTGAACTTCACCTTGACTTCGCCACCCAGCCACTTGGTGTTCGACCATTCGCCCGTACCGATGCCGTATTTCAGGCGATCGAGTATCAGCGTGCCCGAGAGCACGACATGACCGTCCGCGCGCCGCAGGCTGAAAGGAACGTCGAGCGGGCGGCTTTCGCCCTTCATCTTGAGCATGCCGCGAGCGATCTGCATGGGGGCGGTCGACTCGATCGATCGGCTGGAATACGCGACGCGCGGATAGCGCTCGACGGCGAAGAAGTCGCTCCCCTTGAGCGCCGCGTCGATCTCCGGCAGCCCGGCGTCGACCGACGCGGGATCCAGCCACACCTCGATGCGCGTGGCGCCTGTACCGGAAAGGCACACTTCGCCGCCGAAACGGCGGAAATCTCCGCGAAACGGAGAGCCGGCCTGCTCCAGCTCGAACGACACGCTGCTGCGCGCCGGATCGACCGAACGACAATCTTCGGCATGCGCCGGCAGGGACGCGGCCGCCACGACGAGAACGAGGACCACGCCGCCTCTGTACATCATGCGGGCGGCCGCGTCCAGGGCAGCATACGATGCATGATGCGGTCGCGCAGCACGAACGCGTGACGAAGCGCAGCGCCGATGTGCCCCACGAGGAGCAGCGCGAGCAGGGCGACGAAGCCGTGGTGCAGCGACTTGTAGAGCGCCGCGCGATGGGCGTTCTTCGCCACCAGGTCGGGCACCTGGAACAGTCCGAACCAGTTGACCGAAAGGCCGGCCGCCGAGGCGTAAAGCCAGCCCGCCAGCGGCGCCGCAATGAGCAGCGCGTAGAGCAGGCGGTGGGTTGTCACGGCGGCGAAGCGCTCGCGCTTCGACATGGATTCCGGCAGCGCCGGCGGCGCACTGACCAAGCGCCAAAGGAGCCTCAACAGCACCAGCGCGAGCACGGCGAGGCCGAGCGACTTGTGGCGCGTCAGCCACTCGAGTCTGGCGATGCCGAGCGGCAGGCCGGCGGCGTACAGGCCCAGGCCGAGCTGCGCGAATACCAGCACGGCGATCAGCCAATGCAGACCTTGCGCTAGTATTCCGTAGGACTGGTCCGTATTTCGCCACCGCATGGTTCAAGATGCCTTCGCAACGATTCGCCTCTCTTTGAAGAGTATGACACTTCGTCTCGCCGCATTATTCCCGCTGCTGCTGCTCGCGGCGTGTCAGGCACTGCCGCCTGCGGAAAACAGCGCGGTGCTCGGCGCGCCGGTCGCCTCCGAGGCGAGGCCCCCGGCCGTCACTGCCCGCTTCGCCGTGGATCCGGCACAGTCCGAGATTCGCCTGCTCGTCTATCGCGCAGGCCCGCTCGCGCGCTTCGGCCACAATCACGTCGTCACGGGTTCCGTGCACGGCGAAATTCGCGCCGGCGACAGCGCCGCGGTCAGCGGTTTCCGGCTCGACGTGCCGGTCGCATCGCTGGTCGTCGACGAGGCGTCGGCGCGCAGCGAAGAAGGGAAGGGGTTCGCCGCCGAAGTCTCGCCGCAGGCGCGCTTGAGCACGCGCGCGAACATGCTGAGCCGGCAAGTGCTCGACGCACAGCGCTACCCCGTCATCCACATCGAGTCGATTGCGCTCGCCGGTCCGCGCTGGAACCCGACTGTCGTCGCGCGCACGACGCTGCGCGGCGCGACGCGCGATCTGCGCTTTTCCGCCGCGGTGGTTCAGGACGGACGCAAGCTCACGGTCATCGCGAGCTTCACGATCCTGCAGTCGGATTTCGGCATCACGCCGTTCGCCGCGCTGGGCGGCGGCCTTCGGGTGCGCGATGCAATCGATATCCGCATCCGGCTCGTGGCTCGCCGCGAAATTAAGCAAGGCGCGGGCTGAGATGCGGGAGCGCATTGCGCCGGCCTGTATTGCGTTCGTCCTCGCGTCTACCAAGTGGTCTCCGATTTTGCCCGCCTGGGAAGACTGAACCCGGTCATCATCGCGCTCTGCGCCTACAAGTTGACCGTGAAGAGCATCGGCAAAGGCCGGCTGCTGCGGGCGATCTACCTGGCCGCGGTCGTCGGGTTGCTGGCGTCCGGAGGGTGAGAAGATGAAATCCTGCGGCAGGTCGCGCCCGGCGGCACTCATCGCGCTGATACTGCTCGGAATGCTCGTATCGCCCCGGCACGCTTACGAACGCGAAAAGCGTGGCGGCCCGCTCGCGTTGACCCGGATCGCGGATTTCCCGCTTCCGGGTCCGGCCACCCGCTTCGACTACCAGAGTTACGACCCTCACAGGCATTTGCTGTTCATCGCGCATCTCGGCGCCAGCTCGATCGTGGTGTTCGATACCCGGGCAAGAAAAGTCGTCGCCGAAGTGCGCGGCGTGCGCCGAGTCCACGGCGTGCTCGTCGTGCCCGAGCTGGGCCGCGTCTACGCCTCGGCGACCGGGACCAACCAGATCGTCGTCCTGGACGAGGACAGCTTCAGGGAGATTGCCCGAATCGACGCGGGGATCTATCCGGACGGCATCACGTACGCGCCGGCGGCGCACAAGCTCTACGTATCGGACGAATTCGGCGCGACCGAGACGGTCATAGACGTGCGCACCCACACGCGGGTCGCGACGATCGCCTTGGGCGGCGAGGCCGGAAATTCACGCTACGATGCCGCCTCCGGGCACGTGTTCGTGAATGTGCAGACCCGAAACGAGCTGGCGGAGATCGACCCGGCCACCGACGCGATCGTCGGTCGCATCCCGCTCAAAGGCGCGGATCGCAATCATGGCCTGCTGATCGACCCGGACCGGCGTCTCGCATACATCGCCTGCGAGGGCAACGCGCGGCTTCTGGTGCTCGACCTGGGCGCCAAGAGAATCATTGCCGGCGCCACGGTCGGAGCGAGCCCGGACGTGATGGCGCTCGACCCCGATCGCCGGCTGCTGTACGTGGCAAGCGAAAGCGGTACGGTGAGCGTATTCAGCGTCGCGGGAAAAACGGTGGAGAAACTGAGCGAACAATTCGTCGCCAAGCGTGCCCACAGCATCGCGCTGGATCCCGCCACTCACCTGCTGTACCTGCCGCTGGAAAACGTGCACGGACGGCCCGTGCTACGGGTCATGGCTTACGCGAATCGCAGTGTTCCCTGATGTAGTCCGAGATTTCCTCCGGGCGCGCGAAGACGATGTGTACGCGGTCGCCGCGCATGCCGGCGCCGAGCAGGACCGGACTTCCGGGTGCAGGACCCAGCGGGGAAGCGTCGGTCTTGAACCTCAGGTTGAAGTCCCAGAATGGCGTCGTCGTGCCGTCGGCGGTGGTGACGAAGTAACTGTCGCCGCAGTGCCGCAGCGCCGTCACGCGCGCGTCGGGCGGCGCGGTCTTCAGGTCGGGCAAGCCGCGCGAACCTGAAGCGGCCACCCCCTGCGGCGCCGCGCGAAAGTAGGCGATCAGGTCGGCGCGCGATTTTGCCTCGGGCAGGCCGCGAAACGACATGTAGTTCCCGCGCACCAGGGCCTGCGGATCGCGCAGCCAGGCGTCCAGCGTGCCCTCGTCCCAGGTAATGTTCGATCGCTTGAGCGCCGGCGAATAGCGCAGGAAACTCTCCAGCGTACCCGCCTTGCGCCCGAACACGCCGGCCAGGCTCGGCCCGGTCAGGTTGCGGCCCGGCGCAAGCGAGTGGCAGGCGGCGCAGACCCGGAACAGCTGCGCGCCGCGACTTGCATCGCCGCCGTCCGCGCGCGCGACGCTTGCCGACAAGGCGGACGCTGCCGCGAACGAAATCCAGATTGCCTTGCGGAAGATCATGCTTTGCTCGCCTCCACCAACCGCCTTTCGCAGATTACTACAGCTCGTACCCCTGTACCCGGTCAAGCTGGACCGGCGCCGCCTGCCGTCCGCTAAAATGGGCCGCTGGACAGATCCGCGGAGATTGACACATGCAACCGTCTTCCGATTCGAAGTGGCGCTTGAACGGCGTGCGCGTGGTCCACGGCAGCGAGCTCGATGCCAACACGCCGCAGACGCCGGGGATGAACCGCGCCGCCGCGGTCGTCGCTGAGGCCAGGTCCGGCGATTTCATCTACGTGCCGCGCTACGTTCCGCACCAGGAGATCAACGCAAGCGACCAAGAGCCGCTTTCCTGCGTGCTCGTTCGCAGCGGCCAGGAACCGGTGGTGGTCAATCTGGACATCCCGGGAGTCGAGCAGCCCGAAGAGGTGCACTGGGTGGACAACATCCACCCCGCGCCCGGGAAATGAGCATCGTCGGTGCCCCCCTGACAGCGCCGCAGTGATGACCCGACCCGAGCCTGCGCCCGCATTGCGCGGGCGCTTGCTGCGCGGCGCGTTGCGCGCGCTTGGCTGCGCGTCGGTTCTGATTTGGGGATACGCCGCGGGCGCTCCCGCCGACCCTCTTGAGCTGCTCGGGCAGGTGATCGCGGCGGCCTGCACGAACCCGCAGCCTGACGCGCAGGCGCTGGGCCGGCGGATCGGCAGCGCCCGCCTGCTGAAAGACGAACCGCTCTCGCTGCGGGGGATCGCATTCGGCTGGCGCCGGCGCTACGCGCTGAACGGCGGTGCGGAACTGGTCATCGAGGGCGCAGTGGCTTTGACGGGCCGCGATTTGCGCGCGATCTATGAAACTCCGACCGGGAACGAGATGCGCCCGCGGCTGCTCGCCGTGGCGGGGCCCGATTGCGCGATCCGCTACGGGCGCCGGCTTGAGTACTCGGCCGACGGCCGGCCGCGGGCGATCTGGTTCCTGCACTCGGATCTGTCGGCGAGCGGCGCCGGCGAATTGCTGGACGCGCCGGTTCCTGCCGCGCCCGATCCCGGAGGTGTTGCGGTCGCGCAAGTGGATACCGGGGTCAACTACCTGTTGCCCGCCATCGCGTCGCGCCTTGCGCGGGACGCCGACGGCGCCGCGCTGGGCTACGACTGGTGGGACATGGATCGGCAGCCGTTTGATCAGGACCCGTCGCGTTCGGCGTTTTTTCCGCGGCGGCACGGAACCCGGACCGCGAGCCTGCTGCTGGAGGAGGCGCCAGGCGCGCGCCTGATTCCGTATCGCTACCCGCGGCCCGACATGGCGCGCATGAGCGCTCTGGTCGACGCCGCCGCGAGGGCGGGCGCCGGCATCGTCACCCTGTCGCTGGGCAGCAACGATCGCGCCGAATGGGAGGCCTATGCGCGGGCGGCGATCGCCCACCCCGATATGCTGTTTGTCGTCTCGGCGGGAAACGACGCGCGCGATATCGATCGCGATCCCGTCTACCCGGCGGCGCTACGGCTCCCCAATCAGCTCACGGTGACCTCGTCGGAGCGCGACGGCACGCTCGCGCCCGGATCCAACTGGGGCCGGCGCTCGGTCGATCTGCTGGTGCCCGCCGAGAGGGTGCTGGTGACCGGCTTCGACGGCCGCCGGATTTTCGCGTCCGGCTCGAGCTACGCCGCGCCCCGGGTCGCCGCCTTGGCCGCGTGCCTGCTGGCCGCGCACCCGCGCTGGCATGCCAGGGCGCTGCGCGCGGCGATCCTGGCGCGGGCCCGCCCGCAGGGCGCCGGACGCTGGAGCGCCCACGGCTTTCTGCCCGACCCCGTCGCCCGCGCGCGCGGCGCCTGTCCCGCGGCGGAGCCGCCGGTCGCCGAGCGCTGGTCCGAAACTCTGCGCCTGGCCGGCTCCGCGCCGGGCTCGGCCAAACTGCCTGAGCCATCCAGGGCGCTGCAGCTGAGCGTCGTCAGCCTTGTCGGCTCCGGATGGCAGGAACCGGCCATGCGCGCTATGTCGCGCCAGGCAGCAGCCATCCTCGGCCAGTGCGGGATCGAGCTGCGCAAAGTCACCGCGCACTTTCTCACCGGCCCCGAGCGTCTGCGCTACTTCACGCTCGAGACCGCGCAAGCGCTCGTCGGCGCGCGCGCCTTTGCCAAGCCCGTCGCCTACCTCGTGGCCGATACGCGCCGTCCGCTGCCCTTCGACGCCGAGGCCTTCGCCCCGGCGAACTCCGCCGACTTCCCGCTGCTCGCCGATACCGTGTGGATCACGCGCCGCACGCGCGAACCGGGCATCGCCTTGGCGCACGAGCTGGTGCACGTGCTCGGCGACAGCGGCGAGCACTCGTCGCTGCCGGGCAATCTCATGCGCGACGAAACGGCGCCGCGGAACACGACGCTCACCCGGGACCAGTGCCGGCGGATCGTGCGCAGCGGAACCGCGCGCCGGCTGCTGGTGGAATTGAAGCGCGGCGGGGCCTGAACGGCCCGTCATGCAACAGCTTCGCGCCGCGCGCCGTTTTCGCCGCATTGCCGCGGCCGGCGTTTTTTTCCAGGGCGGCGCCGCAGCGCTCGACAGCGGCACGATCATCGCCAGCCTGGTGCAGGGGCTCACCGGGAGCGCGCTCGCCGTCGGCGCCGCGGCGGCGATTGCGCGCTACGGCTGGTTGTTTCCGCAGCTCTTCGTCGCGTACGGGGCGCAGCGCCGCGCGCGCCGGCTTGCGTATTACAAGGCCGGGGCCTTCGGGCGAGTGGCCTGTCTGGCGGCGCTTGGCGCGGTGCTGCTGGTCATGCCGCGCGAGCAGCAGCCATTGGGCGTGGCGGCCTTTTTCGTCTTGTGGACGCTGTACGCTTTCGTCGGCGGCATCCTCGCCGTGCCCTACAACGACATTGTCGCGCGCTCGGTTGCGCCGCAGCAGCGCAGCCGTTTGCTGGCGCTGCGATTTTTCGGCGGCGGGGTGCTGGCCCTGCTGGTCGCCGCGGCCGCGCACCGCGTGCTCGGCCGCTACGCGTTCCCCGACGATTACGCGCTGGTGATACTGCTGGGGGCGGGCTTGCTGCTGGTCTCGGCCCTTTGTTTTGTTTCCGCCGGCGAGCCGGAGCCGTCGGTTCCGGCGGCTGCACCTGGCTTCGGCCGGTTTCTCAGGCAAGGCGTGGACGTCTTTCGAGCCGACAAGCGCTTCCGCCTGTTTGCATACGCCCGCTGCTTCGACGGGCTGGCGACCATGGCATTGCCGTTTTACGTCGTCCTCGCCGCCCGTGCGGGGGTCGGCCACGCCTCGGTCGCAATCCTGCTGGGCGCGCAGACCGCAGGCGCGTTGCTGTCGAATCCGCTTTGGGGATTATGGGGCGACCGGCGCGGCAAGCGCTCATTGCTCGCCGGCACGGCGCTTCTCACAGCGCTTGCGCCGGTCCTAACACTGGTATTGATCGCCGGCGGCGGCACGGACGACGCGGCCTCGGCGCTGCCGCTGCTCGGAGCGGTGTTTTTCTTTCTCGGCGCGGCCGGCAACGGCAGAACCATTGCCCATCTTGGCTATCTGATGGAAATATCGCCCGACGATCGAAGACCGGCCTACAGCGGCTACTTCAACGCTATCACGGCCCCGGCGATGCTCTCGCCGCTTCTCGGGGCGGTGATCGCCGAATCCGTCGGACTGCCCGCGGTGTTCGCCGGCAGCGCCGCGGCGGCGCTGCTGCAGGTGGTCGCGGTGCGCCGCCTGCGCCGCGGCGACTGACGGAGGAGGCCGGAATGATCCTGAAATTGCGCGCTTGGCTGCGCAGGATGACCGGACGCTCGTGGATGCTGTCGAAGCTCTGGTACCGGCTGCGCGGCGGGCGCATCGAGGGCCGCCCCGGGGACCAGGTCTGGTATTTCGCTTTCGGCGCCAACATGCACGACAGCGCTTTTCGCGAGCGCAGGCAAATGCGCCCGCGCGAGTGGCGCCCGGGGCGCATCCTGGGCTACCGGCTGCGCTTCAATCTCGAGGGCCGGCCCAGGGGCAGAGCCGCCCCCGCGAATATCGCGGCCGACCCGCGCGCCGAGGTCTGGGGCGTGCTCTATCGCATCACGCGCCGGGACCTCGCCTGGCTCGATGCCACCGAAGGCGTACCCGGCCGGCGCTACCGCCACCTGTGGACTCAGGCCGAGGATAGCGCCGGCGAGCGTGTGACGGCGGTGACCTATATTGCCGAGGGCAAAAACGAAGACAGCCGCCCGTCGTTGCGCTATCTCACTCTGTTGCGCGAAGGCGCGCGCGCGCACGGCCTGCCGCAACATTGGCTCGACATGCTGGACGGCACACGGCATGCCGACTAAGCGCATTGCAGCGCGCTGAGAGGCGGGAGCCTCGCGCCCTATTACCGGGACAGTGCCTCGTCCAGGGCCGCAACCAGCGGACCCAGCTTGGGCGGACGCGCTTCGAGGCCGACGGCCAGGGCATGCTGTCGGAGCGCGGCGCTGCATACGGGGCCGATGGAGGCGACCAGCACCCGCTCGAGGTCCTCGCGCAGCGTCCCGGCGCGGCCGAGCTGCCGCGCCAGCGCGAACAGATTGCGGACCTGCGACGCGCTGGTGAACACCGCAGCGTGGATCTCGCCACGCGCGAGCGCGTCCATCAGCTCGACGAGCGGGCGGGTGTTCGCCGGCATCGACCAGCGATAGAGCGGAATTTCGATCACCTGCGCGCCTCTTGCCGCCAGCGCCCGGTCGAGCTCCGGGTTGGGCGCGCCGTGGCGCTGAACGATTACCCGCTCGCCGTCGAGGCGGGTTTCGCGCAGCGCCTGCAGCACCTGCGCGGTCGTAAAGGGCTCTTCGGCGCTCAGATCGATGCGCACGCCGCGCGAGCGCAGCGCGGCGGTCGGTTTCGGGCCGCGCACGACGACGTTCGTCTCTGCAAGCAGCGCGAGAAATCTTTCCGTCAACCCCAGCGCATCGACCGCCATGAACAGCGCATGGGTGCCGACGCCGGTCTGGAAAATCGCCGCTTTCGCGGGGCGCGCCTGCATCTCATCGATGAGCCTGGAGATCGCGCCGTGATCCACGTCCGGAATTTCGGCCAGCGCCGGCGCCCTGAAGGGGCGGCCGCCGCGCCTGGCAACGAGCTCCGCCAGTTGCTCGCCGAGGCGGGATTCCAGGATCGCCACGGTCTTCGAGCGCATTTCAGAGGCACTCCATCGAGTCGAGCATTGACGCAATCATACCGGCCCGGGGTCGCGCATCGCGGCGCGCAGCGTCGCGAGGCTCATGCCCTCGCCGGCGAGGGCCGCGCCGCCCGCGACGACGATGGTGAGCATATACGAGCTCACCACGGTGACGGTGATCGCGAGGGCCTGCGCCCTGGGCACGCCCAGGAGCTCGAGCGCGAACATCGAGGCGAGCAGGCCGCTGCCCGGGATGCGGACGAAAAAACCCACCAGCACGAGGGTCCCGAGCAAGGCGGTGAGGAACAGATAGTTCCCGATCGGGAGGCGCACGTCGAACGCGAGCCCGGCCCATAGGTATTGCGTCGCCGCGACCGCCTTGACGAGCAGCGCTGCCGCGATGATCGCGGCGCGGCGCGGCCGCGAGCGCGGCCAGGTGATTCCGAGCGCGAGCTCGGCCAGGCCGCGGCGCAGCGCGTTCCTGAATCGGGGCGGGCAGATAGTGGCCAGCCGCTGCAAGCCGCCGCGCCGGACAACGGTCAATCCGGCGAACGCGACAAACCCGAGGGCGGCGAGCGCAACGCCGGACCAGCGCAAGCCGCGCAGCAGCGCGGAATCCGGCACCGGAAGCGCGACCAGAGCCGCGGCCAGGCCGGTCAGCACGGCGAACGCCAGCAAATCGATGAACCGGTCGACGGCGGCCGTCGCCAGCACCGTGCCGGTGGGCACGGCGCTGCGGCGCGCGACCAGCCACGAGCGCGCGAGCGCGCTGGTGCCGAATCCGACCAGCATCCCCGGAATGTAGCCGGCCATCGTCGCCCGGAAAAGCCGCCACGCCGGCACCCGGCGCAGGTCCCACAGAACCTGGCGCCACTTCCACGCGCGCAGCCACTGCTCGAGCAGGAT
>DAHVFK010000420.1 GCA_027317055.1 Betaproteobacteria bacterium
ATTCACGCCATTTGCCCACCGCCGGGCCATTTGATAACGTGGCGGCCCTGGCCGGGATCGGCCAAAAGGGGAGGAGCAAATCATGCGGGCAGTAAGGAGTGTTGCGATTGTCACCGTGCTGGCGGCGGCGTTCACCGGCGCGGCGGCGGCCGACGAGATCAAGGCCGGCTCGATCACCAACAGCCCGCCGATGATTTCCTACGCCTCCGACGGCACTACGCTGCAGGGCGCGATCGTCGACTTGGCCGAGGCGATGAGCCGCCAGATGGGCAGGAAGATCGCGTTCGAGTCGATCCCGTTCAAGGGGCTGCTGCCGGCGATGGAGGCCAAGCGCATCGACATCACGTTCACGCTGATGAACGACACGCCGGAGCGCGAGAAGCTGATCGACTTCGTCGACTTCTTCAATCTCGGCACGATGCTGCTGGTGCAAAAGGGCAATCCCCAGCACATCGAGAGCCTCGAAAGCGCCTGCGGCAAGACCGTGTCGACGGTGCAGGGCTCGACCCAGGTGGCGCTGGTGAACGAGACAAACGACAAGTGCAAGGCCGCCGGCAAGCCCCCGATCGAGAACCTGCAGTACGCCCAGCCCGCCGACGCGCGGCTGCAGGTGCAGTCCGGACACGTGGCGGCGTTCCTCGGCAACTCGCCGGTGATGGTCTACCTCGCCAAGACCGCCGGCGGGGGCACGATTTTCGACGTTGTGCAGGGGCACGTGTACCAGCCGGTGCCGCTCGGCATTGGGGTTGCGAAGCCCAACACCCAGCTGCGCGACGAGCTGCAAAAGGCGCTTGATGCACTGATCGCGGACGGCAGCTACCGCAAGATCCTCGCGAAGTGGGGCGTCGAGGACGGCGCGGTGACCTCGGCCACCATCAACGGCGGGGCGAACCTCAAGCTCTAGCGCGCCGGCCGCATCCCCCATGACCCGCGTCGTCCCGCTGCGCCGGCCCTGGCTCTGGCTGGGCAGCGCGGCGGTGCTCGTCGTCGCGGCGTTGCTCGGGCTCTCGATCTGGCGCAATCCCAATATCCAGCACGACGTGATCGTGCAGTTCCAATTCGCGCCGGCGATCCTGCAGGGGTTGCGCACCACCGTCGTGCTCGCGCTGCTCGCGGCCGTGATCGGCGCCGTGCTCGGCGTGCTGCTCGCGGTCATGCGCCTGTCGCCGAGCCCGATCCTGCGCCTCGCGAGCGGCTTCTACACTTGGCTGCTGCGCGGCACGCCGCTGCTAGTGCAGATCCTGATCTGGGGCAACCTCGCGCTGCTGTTCGAGCACCTCGGTCCGTTCCGCACCAACGACGTGCTGACGCCGTTCGTCGCGTCGGTGATTGCGCTCGGCCTGAATGAGGGCGCGTACATGGCGGAGATCGTGCGCGCGGGAATCATCGCGGTCGACCGCGGACAGAACGATGCCGCGCTCGCGCTCGGGATGTCGCACCCGCTCACGATGCGGCGCATCATCCTGCCCCAGGCGCTGCGGGTGATCCTGCCGCCGGCCGGCAACCAGTTCATCTCGCTGCTCAAGGCGACCTCGCTGGTGTCCGTGATCGCTGGCGGCGACCTGCTGACGGCGTCGGAAAATATATCCTCAGCCAACCTGCACACGATCGAGCTGATGCTGGTGGCAACTTTCTGGTACCTGATGCTGACCACGATCACCAGTGTTGGACAGCATTTCGTGGAGCGGAGGCTGGGTAAGACCGGCGTGGGGATGCATGCCGCTCATTGAGAGTGCGCCCGCGCTGCCGATGGTCAGGGCGGTGGGGGTGCACAAGCGTTACCGGCGCGAGGAAGTCCTCAAGGGCATCGACCTGGAGGTCGCGAGCGGCGAAGTGCTGTGCCTGATCGGACCCTCGGGCTCGGGCAAGAGCACCTTCCTGCGCTGCATCAACCATCTGGAAAAGATCGACGCCGGGCGCGTGTACGTCGACGGCGAGCTGGTGGGCTATCGCGAGGGCGGGGACTGCCTGTTTGAAATGCACCCGCGCGAAGTTTGCCGCCAGCGCGCCGATATCGGCATGGTGTTCCAGCGCTTCAACCTGTTCCCGCACCTGACGGCGCTCGAGAACGTGATCGAGGCGCCGCTCAGGGTGCGCCGCGAACCGAGGCCGCAGGCGATCCAGCGCGCGCGGGCGCTGCTCGAGCGGGTCGGCCTGCGGGAGAAGGCCGACGCTTACCCAAGCCGCCTGTCCGGCGGGCAGCAGCAGCGAGTGGCGATCGCGCGCGCATTGGCGATGCGGCCGAAGTTGATGCTGTTCGACGAGCCAACCTCGGCCCTGGACCCCGAGCTGGTGGGCGAGGTGCTGAATGTCATGCGCGGGCTGGCTGACGACGGTATGACGATGATCGTCGTGACGCACGAGATGGCGTTCGCGCGCGACGCGGGCGACACGGTCGCCTTCATGGACGGGGGCGTGATCGTGGAGTCAGGCGCGCCGGGCGAGATTCTGGCCAATCCGCGCCACGAACGCACGCGTGCCTTTCTGTCGCGCGTCATCGGGGCGCGGCCGTGAGCGCGAGCCGGCTCGTGCTGCTGGGCACCGGCGGCGGGCCTACGCCCAAGGTGACGCGCTCGGCGCCGGCGTTCGCGGTCGTGGTCGACGGCGTGAGCTACGTCGTCGACTGCGGCAACGGCGTGGCGCGCCAGATGGCGAAGGCGAAGCTCGGCTTCCGCACGCTGCGCTCGGTCTTCGTCACCCACCACCATTCGGACCACAACGCAGACTACGGCAACCTGTTCCTGCTGCTGTGGGCCGGCGGACTCGACGCGCTGGTCGACGCGTTCGGCCCGCCGCCTTTGATCAGGATGACCGAGCAGTTCCTCGCGCTCAACGCCTACGACATCGCTACCCGAATCGCCGACGAGGGGCGCCCGGCGCTCGCGCCGCTGATCCGGGCGCACGAGATCGATCGCGCAGGCGAGGTGTACCGCGACGAGCGCGTGCGCGTGCGCTGCGCGCTCGTGAAGCACCCTCCGGTCGAGCCCGCGTTTGCGTTCCGCTTCGACCTGGCGGACCGCTCGATCGTGTTCTCCGGCGACACCGCGCCCTGCGACAGCCTGATCGAGCTCGCGCGCGACGCCGACGTGCTGGTGCACGAAGTGCTGTACGAGCCGGCCCTGGACGAGATCTGCGGCCGCCTCGCCAATGCGACCCGGCTGCGCCAGCACCTGTTGAACAGCCACACCACCCACGAGCAAGTCGGAATTGTCGCGCGCGACGCCAACGTCAAGTGCTTGGTGCTGTCGCATTTTGTTCCGGCCGATTCGGTTTCCGACGAGGCCTGGCGCGAGGGCGCAGCGCGCCACTTCAGCGGCGAGATCGTGCTCGGGCATGATCTGATGGAGCTTTGACGGCGGCGCTTGCAGCCGCGCGGCTCAGCCCTTCAGTTCGGGGAAATCCTCCTCCCAGAATTCGTTCTTGCGCCGCGCCTCGCCCTGGCGCGCGTTTTCGGCGCCGCGCAGCTCGACGCGCCGGATCTTGCCCGAGATGGTCT
>DAHVFK010000421.1 GCA_027317055.1 Betaproteobacteria bacterium
GGCTTCGGTACGCGATTTCCGACAAGTTCGCGATGAAGACTTCGACCCTCAAAGCGGCCGCCCTGGCAGGGCTCGTGGCGGCATTCGCGCTGCTGCTCGCGCAGCCGCCCGCGCAGGCCGGCGTGCGCAGCGGCAAGGAAGTGGTCGAAACGGTGTGCGCCGCGTGCCACGCAACGGGCGCCAACGGCGCCCCGAAAATCGGCGACGAGAACGCATGGCGGCCGCGCGCCTCTAAGGGCCTGACGAGCCTGACGCGGCACGCAATGCAAGGCATCCGCGATATGCCGGCGCACGGCGGCAACGCGGGCGTCAGCGATTTCGAACTGGAACTCGCGATTACCTACATGATCAACCGCTCGGGCGGGCATTGGGCTACGCCGATCGACAAGTCGGCTGCCATGGACGACCGGAGCGGCGAACAGATCGTGCAAGCGCAGTGCGCCAAGTGCCACGAAGCCGGCGTCGACGGTGCGCCGAAGATCGGCGACCGCTTGGCATGGATTCCGCGCCTGAGCCACGGGCTCGACGCCCTGCTTCGCTCCGCGATCAAGGGCCACGGCGGAATGCCCGCGCGCGGCGGCATGGCCGAACTCACCGACTCCGAGCTGCGCGGCGCCATCGTGTACATGATCAATCAGGGCGCCCTGCCGGCCAGGGTCGGCCAGGCGAGACCGGCCGCGCCGGCCGCGCAGCCCGGCGGGAACCACACGGTCGTCGCGGGAATCGGGATCTACGTCGGCGTCATCACCGCCGAAGCATTGCGCGCGGAGCACCTCAAGCAGAATTCTGCGGAAGCCACGATGCACGGCGGCATCCCGGGCGGCAAGGGCTACTACCACGTGAATGTCTCGCTGTTTGATGGCAAGACCGGAGCGCCGATCGTCGACGCCATGGTGAGGGCGACGGTTTCGGATCCTGTCATGGGTGGCGAAACGAAGAGGCTCGAGCTGATGGCGACGCTCAACGCTCCGAGCTACGGCAACTATTTCAGGATAGCGGGCACGAATCCGCAGACCGTCACGGTGCATGTCAGGAGACCGGGCGTCGGGCAGGATATAACGGCCAAGTTCGACTTCGAACGCTGAACGCCCCGGTTGCCTCTCCTGGCGGCGAACGTCTAGACTGAGGGCCGTGCCGGAACATCCGCCGGCCGTCCATCGCCATCAAGAGGGGAATGCCATGAAAAGAATCGTCGTCTGGGCGGGCGCGCTTGCGCTCGCGATCACGTGGGCGGGAAGCGCCTTCGCCCAATCGACCCTGGCCGCCGTCAAGGCGAAGGGCTATGTGCAGTGCGGAGTGAACACCGGCCTGGCCGGGTTCTCGCAGCCGGACTCGAAAGGCGTCTGGCACGGGCTCGACGTCGATATGTGCCGCGCGGTGGCCGCCGCCGTGTTCGGCGACGCAAGCAAGGTGCACTACACGCCGCTCACCGCGCAGCAGCGCTTTACCGCGCTGCAATCGGGCGAAATCGACATGCTCTCGCGCAACACGACCTGGACCATTACGCGCGACACCAATCTCGGCCTCACCTTCGCCGGCGTGGACTACTACGACGGGCAGGGCTTCATGGTGGCGAAAAAGCTCGGCGTGAAGAGCGCCAAGGATCTCAACGGCGCCACCATCTGCGTGCAGCCGGGCACCACCACCGAGCTCAACCTGGCGGACTACTTCCGCGCCAATCACATGACCTTCAAGCCGGTCGTGATCGAGAAGCTGGAAGAAGTTACCAACGCATTCTTCTCCGGCCGCTGCGACGTGTTCACCACCGACGTGTCGGGCCTGGTCTCGACCCGCGGCTCGCGCGCGCCGAACCCCGCCGATTACGTCATCCTGCCGGAAGTGATCTCCAAGGAACCGCTCGGACCGGTGGTGCGACGCGGCGACGAAAATTGGTTCGACATCGTCAAGTGGTCGCTGTTCGCGATGCTCAACGCCGAGGAGCTCGGCCTGAGCTCGAAGAACATCGAGCAACAGCTGAGCAGCACCAATCCCGCGATCCAGCGTTTCGTCGGCGCTTCGGGCGACATCGGCAAGATGATGGGGCTCGACGACCGCTGGGCCTACAACATCGTCAAGCAGGTCGGCAACTACGGCGAGTCGTTCGAAACCAATCTCACGCCGCTCGGCTTCGACCGCGGGCTGAACAGACTCTGGACCCACGGCGGCATCATGTACGCGCCGCCGATCCGCTGAGGTGAGCGCCGCCCCGCGGCCGCGCAGGTCGTGGTCGCTGTACGACCTGCGCGTCCGCGCGATCCTGTACCAGGTCCTGCTGGTGGTGGCGGTCGGCCTGGTCGCGTGGTTCCTGATCTCGAACACCACGCACAACCTCGAAACGCGCAAGATCGCGAGCGGCTTCGGCTTTCTCAAGCGTGAGGCCGGCTTCGCGATCGGCGAGACCACGCTCATCAGCTACAACGCCGCGGACACCTATCTGCGGGCGCTAACGGTCGGCGTGCTCAATACCATCCGCGTGTCGGTGGTCGGCATCGTCGCCGCCACGCTGCTCGGCACGCTGATCGGCTTGGCGCGGCTGTCGCGCAACTGGCTGCTGTCCAGGCTGGCCGGGGGCTACATCGAGACGGTGCGCAACGTGCCGTTGCTGGTGCAGCTCTTTTTCTGGTACACGGTCATCTCCGACAGTCTGCCCGGGCCGCGCCAGGCGCTTTCTCCGTTGCCTGACGTGTTCCTGAGCAACCGCGGCATCGCGCTGCCGGTGCTGCACGCGCACCCGGCGCACGTCTGGATGGCCGCGGCGCTCGTCGTGGGCACGGTCGGCACCTGGCTGCTCGGGCGCTGGGCCGCGCGCCGCCAGGCGCTCACCGGTCAGCCGTTCCCGATGCTCGCCGCAGGCAGCGCGCTGGTGCTCGGCCTGCCGCTGCTGGTGTTCCTGGTCGCCGGCGCGCCGCTGCACATCGAGCACCCGGTGCTGCGGGGCTTCAACTTCACCGGCGGCATGACGCTTTCGCCCGAGTTCGCCGCCCTGCTCGGAGGGCTCACCACCTACACCGCGGCCTTCATTGCCGAGATCGTGCGTGCCGGGGTGCTGGCGGTCGAGCGCGGCCAGTTCGAGGCGGCCTACGCGCTCGGGCTGCGGCCGCGCCGCGCGATGCGGCTGGTGATCCTGCCGCAGGCACTGCGCGTCATCGTGCCGCCGATGACCAGCCAGTTCCTCAACCTCACCAAGAACAGCTCGCTCGCGGTGGCGATCGGCTATCCCGACCTGGTGTCGATCGCCAACACCACCCTGAACCAGACCGGACAGGCGATCGAGGGCATCGCGATCATCATGGCGGTGTACCTGACCATCAGCCTTTCGATCTCGGCTTTCATGAACGGCTACAACAAGCGCATCGCGCTCAAGGGCGCGCGCCCCGCATGATTGCGCGCGCGATTCCAGTGAACGCGCGCGCGATCCGGTGGCTGCGCTCGAACCTGTTCTACAGCGTGCCGAGTTCGCTCGCGACGCTGGTTCTGCTCACC
>DAHVFK010000422.1 GCA_027317055.1 Betaproteobacteria bacterium
TGAGGTAGATGATGTCCTGCGGCCAGAACACCAGGCCGAAGATGTAGAACTTGCGCTGCGCGATGTCGAACAGCAGCGCCTGGCGCCCGTTCCAGGTCAGCCAGGCGCCGCCGTAGAACACCAGCTGGGTCGCCCACACCAGCGCCCAGCGCCAGGCAGCGAACCAGCCGCGCACCGCGCGCGGGTAGATCTTCTGCCGGACCTCGTACAGCGCCTGCTCGGCGCTCGCCTCGGCGGGAATGCCCGTGGTCACGGATGCGATAGCGAATACACGTAGGCCGTCAGGAGGTGAATCTTGGCCGGACTGAGGATGCCTTTCCAGGCCGGCATGTGGCCCTGGCGCCCCTTGGTCACGGTCTCGACGACGGTCGGCTCGCCGCCGCCGTAGAGCCAGGTCTTGTCGGTCAGGTTCGGCGCGCCGAGCGCGGGCGTGCCCTTGCCGTCGGCGCCGTGGCAGGCGATGCAGGTCTTGGCGAAAATCTCCCTGCCGCGCGCGATGCGGATGCTGTCGGCGGCACCGCCCGAGAGCGAGATCACGTAGCTCGCGACGTCCTTCACTCCCTCGGCGCCCAGCACCGGACCCCAGGGCGGCATGACGCCGTTGCGCCCGTCGGTGATGGTCTGCTCGATGGTCGCCGGATCGCCGCCGTAGAGCCAGTCGCTGTCGCTCAGGTTGGGAAAGCCGCGGCTACCGCCGCCATCGGACGCGTGGCACTGGGCGCAGTTGTTGAGGAACAGCTTCTGCCCGATGGCGAGCGCATCCGCGTTCTTGGCCAGCGCGACCACGTTCTGCGCCGCGAATTTGTCGTAGATCGGTCCGTACTTCGCCGCGGCCGCCGCGTCCTCCTGCTTGAGCTGCCCGACCTCGCTCCAGCCAAGCAGCCCTTTCCAGCTGCCCAGTCCCGGGTAGAGCGCGAGGTAGACCAGCGCGAACACGATGGTGATGTAGAACAGCCACATCCACCAGCGCGGCAGCGGGTTGTTGTATTCGCCCAGGTCCTCGTCCCAGGTGTGGCCGGTGGTCTCGGTGCTGCCGCCGGCGACCTTGCGCACGCTCTGCAGCTTGAGCAACACGCCGCAGGCGATGACCGACACCAGCGTGATGACCGAAATGTAGACGTCCCAGAAGCTGCTGCTGAACTGGCTCATTGGCGCGCCCCTCCGTCGTCGGCCGGCTGCTCGGGCTCGTCGAACACCATGCGCGCGTCGCGCTCGAAGCGCTCGCGGTGCGAAGGCGCGTAGGCCCACCAGACGATGCCGAGGAACACGGCGAGCGAGGCCACCGTCCAGATGTTGTGAATCAGGATCGTATCCATGAGTCTCCCCTTAAGGCCGCGCGGCGCCGCGGCCCGCGACCCCGAGGTTCTGCAGGTAGGCGATCAGCGCGTCGAGCTCGGTCTTGTCCTTGAGCTCCGCCGGCGCCTTGGCGATGTCGGCATCCGTGTAGGGCACGCCCACGATGCGCAGCGCGCGCATCTTGGCCTGGATGTCGGCCGCGTCGGCCGGGTTGCGCGCGAGCCAGGGGTAGGCCGGCATGTTCGACTCGGGCACCACGTCGCGCGGGTTGTTGAGGTGGATGCGGTGCCAGTCGTCCGAGTATCGGCCGCCCACGCGCTCCAGGTCCGGCCCGGTGCGCTTGGAGCCCCACAGGAACGGGTGGTCGTAGACGAACTCGCCCGCCACCGAGTACGGGCCGTAGCGCTCGACCTCGGCCCGGAACGGCCGGATCATCTGCGAGTGGCAGTTGTTGCAGCCCTCGCGGATGTAGATGTCGCGCCCGGTGAGCTCGAGCGCGCTGTAGGGCTTCAAGCCCGCGACCGGCTCGATGACCGATTTCTGGAACGACAGCGGAACGATCTCGACCAGCCCGCCCACGCTCACCACCAGGATGATCAGGATGATGAGCAGCGCGTTGTTGCGTTCGATCATGTCATGCGTGAGTTTCATCGCTCCACTCCTAGGCGTGCGCCGCCGTATGGACCGCGGACGGGGCCGCGGTGGGGGCCGGGATCGGCGCCTCGACCGCCTTCGCGCCCGAAACCGTCTTCGCCACGTTGTAGACCATCACCAGCATGCCGGAGAAGTAGAACAGGCCGCCCAGCAGGCGGATGCCGTAGAACGGATAGGTCGCCTTGACGCTCTCGACGAAGCTGTAGGTCAGCATGCCGTCCGAGCCCACCGCGCGCCACATCAGCCCCTGCATCACCCCGGCGATCCACATCGCCGCGATGTAGAGCACGATGCCGATGGTCGCGATCCAGAAGTGCACGTTGATCAGGCGCACGCTGTACATCTCCGAACGCCCGAACAGGCGCGGGATCAGGTAGTACATCGAGCCTATCGTCACCAGGCCGACCCAGCCGAGCGCGCCGCTGTGCACGTGGCCGATGGTCCAGTCGGTGTAGTGCGACAGCGCGTTGACCGTCTTGATCGCCATCATCGGCCCCTCGAAGGTCGACATGCCGTAGAACGAAAGCGACACGACGAGGAACTTCAGGATCGGGTCGTCGCGCAGTTTGTGCCACGCGCCCGAGAGCGTCATGATGCCGTTGATCATCCCGCCCCAGGACGGCGCCAGCAGGATGAGCGAGAAGATCATGCCGATCGACTGCGTCCAGTCCGGCAGCGCGGTGTAGAGCAGGTGGTGCGGGCCGGCCCACATGTAGGTGAAGATCAGGGCCCAGAAGTGCACCACCGACAGGCGGTAGGAGTACACCGGGCGCCCGGCCTGCTTCGGGATGAAGTAATACATCATGCCGAGGAAGCCCGCGGTGAGGAAAAAGCCCACCGCGTTGTGGCCGTACCACCACTGCACCATCGCGTCCTGCGCGCCGGCGTACGCGGAGTACGACTTCCACATGGTGACCGGGATCTCGGCGCTGTTGACGATGTGCAGGATCGCCACCGTGAGGATGAACGCGCCGAAGAACCAGTTGGCGACGTAGATGTGCTGCACCTTTCTCTTGGCGAGGGTGCCGAAGAACACGATCGCGTAGGCCACCCACACGATCGCGATCAGGATGTCGATCGGCCACTCGAGCTCGGCGTATTCCTTGGAGGTGGTGATGCCCAGCGGCAGCGTGACCGCGGCGAGCACGATGATCAGCTGCCAGCCCCAGAAGGTGAACGCGGCCAGCCCGCCGGAGAACAGGCGCGTGTGGCAGGTGCGCTGCACCACGTAGTAGGAGGTCGCGAACAGCGCCGAGCCGCCGAAGGCGAAGATCACGGCGTTGGTGTGCAGCGGCCGCAGGCGGCTGTAGGTCAGCCACGGCGTGTCGAAGTTGAGCGCCGGCCAGATCAGCTGCGACGCGATCAGCACGCCGACCAGCATCCCGACCACACCCCAGACGACGGTCATGATCGCGAACTGGCGCACCACCTTGTAGTTGTACGTGTTTTCGGCTGGCATGTGAGTGGATTCCCCCCTGGATTGGCGCCCCGGGGCCATCCTAGAGACCGCCGCCGCGGGCGGTTTGACCTACG
>DAHVFK010000423.1 GCA_027317055.1 Betaproteobacteria bacterium
CCCTTTAACCGCTCGGGCACCCCTCCGGCGGAACCTGAAATTATGTGAGATATCCGCTGCTTAGTCAAGCGAATTGAGGTCGGCGCATCGACCGGGGGCGCTCAGGTGCCGTAGCGTGCGGAGGAGCCGAACTCCTTGAGCGCCGCCAACGCGCTGTAGCAGGCGAGCCAGGCGGTTTTCGGGTTCTCGGGCGCGGGCACATTCTCCAGCACGATCTTGAACTGGCCCGTCTTGCCCGAAACCCGGATGGTATGGGTATTGCGCGTCAGGGCGGGGTCCGCCACGACCTTGAGCCTGGTGCGATCGAAGCCGACCCCGGCGAGCGACACCACGGCCGCAATGTTGACGTTCTGCGGAAAGTGCGGAACCCCGACGCGCGCGGGCCCGTCGAACAGCGTCGTAGCGGCCGCAAGCGACTCGAGATCGACGCCGAGGGCTTCCACGTAGTCGATTTTCCTCCACGCCGCGGGAGGCTTCGCGACCTGGATCGATACCTCGACCTCGCCCGCGGCGCAGGCCCCCTTGAGCGCATCGAGCGCGCCGATTCCTCCCGAAGGCACGTAGAGCAGCGTGCCCGAGTGACGCGCCGTCGCCTCTGCCTGGGCGCGCAGCGCGTCGTCGACCAGCGCCCCGGCCGAGAGCACGATCACCGACGAACCGGCGGCAAGAACCGAGACGAGGTAGGTGCGGACCGCATCGTGCGAAGCCGCCTCGAGTACGACCTCGGGCTTCGCCGCGCAAAGTGCCTGCGCGCCGAGGACGTAGTCGACCCCGTATTCGCCCGCGAGCACCGCCGCGGCGGACGCAGCCCCCCTCCCCGCCAGCGCCACCACGTCGATGCCGGGCAGCGCGCCCCGACGCAGGTTTTGCAGCACCAGACGGGCGATCGTGCCGCCGCCGATTAGAGCGAGTCGCATTTGCCAGGCCCTCCGGGAGGCGGCGATTCTGCCACAATCCGAATTTGCGTCGCGCGCCGGTGGCATTATGATTTGCCTCGCCGGTGCGGCAACGCCGCCAGGGAGGTGCGCAGTGCGAATCGCGATACTCGAAGACGACCCCGATCAGCTCGCGCTGCTGCGGCGCTGGCTCGCGGACGCGGGACACGACGTTCACGGCTACGTGGCGGGGCGCGAAGCGATGAAGCACGCGGGGCGCGAAAGCTTCGACCTGTTCATCCTCGACTGGCAGGTGCCCGACGTATCGGGTGCCGAGGTGCTGACCTGGCTGCGCGCCAACGTCTCCAAGCACGTCCCCATACTTTTCATCACGGTGCGCGATTCCGAGGAGGACGTCGTGTACGCGCTCGAGAACGGCGCGGACGATTACATGGTGAAGCCGGCGCGGCGCCAGGAAATGCAGGCGCGCGTCAGCGCGCTGCTTCGCCGCGCCTACCCGCGCGAGGAACAGACCCTGCTTTCCTTTCCCCCCTTCGAGATTGATACCCAGCGCGGCGAGATCCGCCGCGCGGGCTCACGCATCGAACTCACGCCGAAAGAATTCGAGCTCGCGGTTGTCCTGTTCCGCAACATCGGGCGCCTGATGTCGCGCGGGCATTTGCAGGAATTGGTCTGGGGACGCAGCGGCGACCTCGCGACCCGGACCGTGGACACCCACGTCAGCCAGGTGAGAAAGAAACTCGATCTGCGGCCCGAGACAGGCTACCGGGTGGTGCCGATCTACAACTACGGCTATCGACTGGAACACCTCGGAACCGACGCGAGTGCGGCCTGAGGCCTACTGTAAGCGCCGCAGCTGCTGCTCGGCGTAGTCCCTGACTTCCTGGCTGAGCGAGCCGGTCGCGACCGCGCGCCGGAACGCTTCGGCCGCCTCCGGGCGGTGGTCCAGCGCCGCAAGCGAGAGCCCGAGCCCGATCCAGGCCGTTCCCGTCTGCGGTGCGGCGCGCAGCGCGGCACGATAGGCGTCGGCGGCTTCGCCGGGCCGGGACATGTGCTGCAGCACCGCGCCCAACAAGCTGTTGTAATCAGCGTCGCGCGACACGTCGCCCTTGCATCCCCGCAATACGCCGAGCGCCTTGTCGTAGTCGTTGCGTTCCACGTAGATGCGCGCCAGGACAGTGGCGAACTGCACTTGAGCGGGATCCAGCGCCAAGCCTTCCTGCAGCAGGCGCTGCGCTTCGTTCAATCGGCGCTGGTCCACCAGCAGCGAGATGAGCGCCTGTCGCGCGGACGCCTGGGACGGATCGATCGATAGCGCCCCGGCGAGCGCCCGCTCCGCCTCGCTCACGCGCCCCTGGTTAAGCAGTTGCACTGCGCGCCGAAACTCCGCTTGGGCCTGCTGGGCCGGCGTGCTCGAATGCGGCTGCTTATGGACCTGCGGCCGCGCCTCCTCGACGGGCGCGGACGGCGCGGGGTTCGGCACGCGCTTTCTGTCGACCGGTTTCGGCGCGGCGCGCGGGCGCGGCGGGGGAATCGGGCGCTCGATCGACTGTGCGAGCTTGAGGGTATCGATCGCCGGCTGCGGCGCCGGCGGAGACACCTGCACGGGCGCGATGGTCGCCGCCGGCGCGGGCTGCGGCGCCGGCCTCGGCGCGGGCGCAGGCGACGGCGGCCGGACCGTCCGGACCGCGCCGCTTACTCCGCCTGGGGTGCGCAGCGCAAGCGCGGTGACCACCGACTGCGGCCTGAGCTGATAGCTAGTCCACGCCAGCCACCCCAGCGCGACGGCCAGCTCCAGCCCGAGGATCAGCCAGAACAGGTCGCGCCTGCGTCGCCCCGCGGTGACCGGCTCGATCTGCTGCGTCATGACGTCGGCATTGGGCGACCCCATCGCGTGCCGGCGATCCAGTTCCTGCAGCATCTTGTTGATAAGGCTCATGGTTGCGGCTTCAGTCGGCGGCGCGCGGCGACCTGAGCTTGGGCCACCACCAGCGCGTCGAGGCGGCGGCCGGCGTGTCGTGCGCCGCCGCGCGCACGTGACGCGGCTCTACGCGGTAGCCGCCTTCGCCGTAGGCGAGCAGCAATGACTTGTGCGACAGGATGTTGACCAGGCGCGGCAATCCCTTGCTCGCGCGGTGCAAAGTGCGAAGCGCGCGTCTCCCCAGCACCGGCTGGCCGACGTAGCCCGCGACCGTAAGACGGTGATTGACGTAATCGCCTACCTCGTCTTCAGCCAGCGCCTTCAGGTCGTACTGGAACGTGATGCGCTGGCGCAGCTGGCGGATGGATTCCGAGGCGAGCTTGCGATCGAGCTCATGCTGACCGAACAGTACCACCTGCAGCAGCTTGCGCTTTTCCGTCTCGAGGTTGGTCAGCAGACGCAGCGTCTCGAGGGTCTCTATCGGCATGGCCTGGCTCTCGTCCATGCACAGCACGACGCGCTTACGCTGACGCGCGAGCCCGAGCAGCGTGCGGGTGATTCCCTTTAGCAGGTAGTGCTGGTCGGCGCCAATATCGACCTGCACTCCAAGCTCCTCGGCGAGTTCGAGCAGCAGGGTTCGCGGCTCGATGCTCGGGTTGGGGACAT
>DAHVFK010000424.1 GCA_027317055.1 Betaproteobacteria bacterium
TATGCCTTTGCAGAGCGGCCAGAGCTCCAGCTGAGCAGCGACCAGCTTGCCGCTGCAACGGCGATCGCGGGCCGACCCGGCGAGATACACCTGCTTCATGGCGTCACAGGCTCTGGAAAGACCGAGGTGTACATGGACCTCGCCGGACGGGCACTGGCCGCGGGGCGAGGGGTGATTGTGCTCGTGCCCGAAATCGCCCTCACGCCGCAGGCTATCCGGCGCTTCGGCGAGCGATTCGGCGAGACCCTGGCCGTCCGCCACTCGGGCCTTTCGGCGGGCGAGGCATACGACCAGTGGTGGCGAATCCGACGCGGAGACGCGCGCCTCGTCCTGGGCTCGCGCAGCGCGCTCTTTTCGCCAGTCACCGGGCTGGGGCTCGTGGTGATCGACGAAGAGCACGAGTGGAGCTATAAGCAGTCGGATCCGCAGCCGCGCTACCACGCTCGCGCCGCCGCCGAAACACTGTGCCAGCTGGCGGCGGCGACATTGGTGCTCGGGAGCGCGACACCCGATATCACGACCTATCAGCGCACTCGGACGGGGACAATCGTGCGCCACGCGCTGGACGAACGGGTGAACCCTGCCACCGATGGCAGCACTTCCATCGGAGCGATGCCGCGGATCACGATCATCGACATGCGCGAGGAGCTGAAAAACGGCAATCGCACGGTGTTTGGCTTCGCACTGAAGCGGGCGGTGGCGGGGGCGCTGGCTGCGGGCGAGCAGTCTATCCTGTTTGTGAACCGGCGCGGGTCGGCGCGGTTCATCCTCTGCCGCGACTGCGGCTTTCTGCCCACCTGCCCGAGCTGTGACGTGCCGATGGGCCTGGACCTCGCCGATCCCCTCCGCCCCCGCCTCCGCTGCCACCACTGCGGCCGCGAGCGACGCCTGGACGAACGTTGCCCGAAGTGCAACAGCGCACGATACCGGCCCTTCGGCGTGGGCACGCAACGCATCGAACACGAAGCCCGCCTGCACTTTCCCGGTGCCCGGGTGACGCGCTGGGATAGCGACGTGTCCGGCCGGCGAGGCAGCCATGAAGCGATCGTGGCAGCGCTGGAACGCCACGAGATCGACATCCTCGTCGGCACCCAGATGCTCGCCAAGGGCCTGGACTTGCCGGCGATGACGGTCGTGGGCGTGGTGGATGCGGATGTCGGGTTGAGCCTTCCTGATTTCGCGGCCCACGAGCGCACCTTCCAGCTGCTTTCGCAGGTCGCAGGGCGGGCCGGGCGGCGGGAGAAGGCCGGCAGCGTCTTCATCCAGACCTACGAGCCGGACGCGCCCCCGATCGTCTGCGCTGCGGAGCGCGACTACGACTCGTTCTTCGAACACGAAATTGCGCACCGGCGGCGCGCGGGGTACCCGCCATTCGGGCGGCTCGCGCGCCTCCTCTTCCACCACCCAGGCGATGAGCATGCCCTCACGGAGGCATCGCGCGTGGCGAGCGATCTGCGGCTGCGGCGGGACACCGCGGGGCGCGCTGACCCCGACATCCTCGGGCCATCGCGCGCCTACATCCCGCGCCTGCGCGGCGATTTTCGCTGGCAGATCGTGTTGCGAGGACGGGAGCCTGCCGCATTATTGGCCGCGACGCGGCTCGGCGAGCGCTGGGTTATCGATATCGACCCGGCCACGTTGCTTTAGCGCAAGGCACGGGCGCGGGGAAACTCAATCGAGGGCGCTCGATTCGTGTTTTTCGCGGTGCCGCTCTCTGCTATCCTGAGTGCACCAGTCGCGTGGCAGAGACCGCGGGGCTGGTGAAGGGATGCAGGCGAATGGACCAGGACGTCAAACCGTGGAGCCGCGCTGCACTCATCTTTCCGGGGCAGGGCTCACAGCACGTGGGCATGGGCGAGCGTCTGGTCAGGGTTTCGCGCGCGGCGCGGGATGTGTTCAAGCGCGCCGATGAAGTGCTCGAAGCACACCTCTCCAAGCTCTGCTTCGAGGGCCCGGCCGAAGATCTCGAATCCACCATCAATCAGCAGCCGGCGACATTCGTGACGTCAGTCGCCTGGCTCGAAGCGCTCAAGGAGCGGTGGTCGATGCTGGACCGGAAGATTGAACCCTACATGTTCGCCGGCCATTCGATGGGCGAGTTCACGGCCGCCGTTGCGGCAGGATCAATTTCCTTCGAAGAAGGGCTGCTTCTCGTCAAGGAACGCGGGATCCTGATGGATCAGGCGGGCACAGAATTCCCGGGCGGAATGGCTTCGATCATCGGGTTGCCGGAAGAGACCGTCGCCGAGATCTGTAAGCAGGCGTCAACTGAAGGTTATGTGGGGCTGGCGACTGCGAATTGCGAGGGCCAGAACGTGATTTCGGGGGCACTCAAGCCTCTGAAGCTGGCGATGGAGCTGGCGGAACGGGCGAACGCCCGGAAAGTTGTGCGCCTGCCAATCACGATCGCGTCGCATTCGCCGCTGATGGCGAAAGCCAGCGAAGGCATGAGCCGGCTGCTGCAGCGCCTGCCAATGCGCGACCCCACCCACCCGCTGGTCGGCAACGTGAACGCTGAGGTGCTGGAAACACAGCCGGAGGTGTTTGTCGAGCTTCGCGACCAGCTCACGCACGGTGTGCGCTGGGCCAAGTCGGTCGCGGAGATGGAAGCGCAGGGCGTGGACCTGTTCATGGAAGCAGGGCCTGGCAATGTGCTCACGCGGCTCGTGCGCCGAATCGACTACAACGTCAACAGCCTGAGCCTCAGCGATGAGTACGAGGGCCTGCTGAGCGAGAGGTTTGCTGCCCTGGAAGCCGGGGCGCGATGACCGGTCGCGTGGTGGTCACGGGCGTTGGCGCTGTCACGGCCGTCGGCAACACAGCGGAGGAGACGTGGCAGGCGATGCTCGCCGGCCGCAGCGGAATCGGCCCGATTACCCTCTTCGACCCGGAACCATACCCGGTGCGCATCCAGGCGGAGGTGAAGAACTTCGAACTGGGCGACCGCGTGGATGCGAAGCAGCAGCGTTACATGAATCGCGGGGTGACCTTCGGCATGTCGGCCGCCCTCGAAGCGCTGGCAGACAGCGGCCTTGTGATTAACGAGGCTAACGCCGACATGATCGGCGTGATTTTCAGTTCCGGTGGCGGTGGTGTGGACATGATCACCGAGTACCAGAAGATCCTCGACGAAAAGGGTCCGCGGCGGATCACGCCATTCCTGGTTGCCAATTTCATCGATGATGCGATCAGCGGTCACGTCGCCATTGCAACGGGGGCGCGCGGCCCCAACATGGCCGTCGTGTGCGCATGCGCCACCGGCGGCGCGACCCTCGGCGAGGCATTTGAGACGGTCCGCCGCGGCGATGCGACGGCCATCATTTCCGGGAGTTCAGAAGCGGTACTGCTGCCGTTGTTCCACGCCACGTGGTGCTCCATGCGGGCGCTCGCCGGCGACAACGAGCACCCCGAGAAAGCGCTGAAACCATTCGACCTGAACCGCGATGGGTTCATCGCTGGCGAGGGCGCAGCATCG